>SBFI01000096.1 GCA_006227875.1 Acidobacteriota bacterium | reverse complement strand
CTCGGACTATGGGGTCTACGACGTCAAGATGACCCTGCCCTCCGAGTTTGTCGTCGGCTCGACCGGCAAGCTCATCGAGCAGACCGAGAATCCGGACGACACAACGACTCATCGCTACTACCAGGAGGACGTTCACGCTTTTACCTTTACCGCCAGCCCCGACTACGAGGTCGTCCGCCGGTCGACCTGCGGCTGCTGATCCAGCCGGAGCACCGCCGTCAGGCCGATCGGCACATCGACGCCACCAAAGCGGCTCTCAGGCACTACGGGAACTGGTACGGGCCCTACCCCTACGACCACCTCACCGTCGTCGATCCGGCCTACGGCAGCGGTGCAGGCGGCATGGAGTATCCGACTCTGTTTACCGCGGGCACCCGCTTGTTCAACCCCTTTGGCGGTGGCTCACCCGAGGGGGTGACGATCCACGAGGCAGGTCACCAGTTCTGGTACGCCCTGGTGGGGAACAACGAGTTCGAGTACGCGTGGCTCGACGAGGGACTCAACACCTTTTCCACCTCGCGGACCTACAACGTGGCCTATGGTGAGGAGCAGTACGTCAAGCGCTACTTCAAGCCGCCGGGGACCGACATGCGCGGCTTCTTTCCGTTGATGCTGGACGGCATCCGCTACAGCGGGTCGTTCTGGCAGGAGCGCATGAACGGCTACCGACTGGCGGCCACCTCCGACTCACAGGCGATACCGACCTATATGTACTTTCCGTCCACCGGCTCGAAGTTGAGTTACAGCAAGACCGCGCTGTGGCTGGCAACCCTCGAGAACTACCTGGGGTGGGACACCTTGCAGGCAATTCTCTCGACCTTCTTCGAGCGCTGGAAGTTCCGCCATCCAAAACCCGAGGACTTCTTTGCCGTTGCCGAAGAGGTTGCCGACCAGGATCTGGATTGGTTCTTCGACCAGGTCTACCGGGCAGCGGAGGAGTTCGACTATGCGATCGAATCGGTCAAAAGCAAATCGGCGGCCGTCGAGGGGATGGTGGATCGAGAGGGTGAGCTGGAGTACGTGGCGGGACCAGCCGATGACGACGCCGACGACGCCGGTGGTGTCTATCGCACCGAGGTGGTCGTGCGCCGAGTCGGTGGCGGGATCTTTCCGGTCGACGTGCTGATGGTGTTCGAGGACGGTGAGGAGGTGCGCGAGAGCTGGGACGGCCGCTATCGGTGGAGGAAATTCGTCGAGGAGCGCCCGTCCAAGCTGAGCTACGCCGTGGTCGATCCCGACTTTATCCTGCTGCTGGACACCAACCGCACTAACAACAGTCGTCTGCGGGAATCTCAGGCCACTCTGCCGGCCGTCAAGTGGACGACCAGATGGATGTTGTGGCTGCAGGACTTCCTGGCCACTTTTGGCTTCTTTGTCTGAGGGGGGAGAGGATCGTGACCATTCTCCGAGTATTGATGCGTGGGCTCAACTTCTCGGTCTCGTGGCCGAAGATGCTGGTCTGGTTGTGGCTGGTAACGATCGTCATCGCTCTGCCGGCAGCGGTCATGATGGGGGAGTCGATCCGCACTCAGATCGGCCCGAGCCTGGCGTATCAGGACCTGCTGATCGAGCTGGACCTCGGCTGGCTGGGCGAGTTTCGAGATCAGGCCTCCAAGTTCGAGAAGAGCCTCACGGCGACCGCAGTCAGCAGGGCGATGTTTCTGGACAATGTCGAGGCGTGGTTCAGCGGCCGGCTGTTCGAGGTCGATCGCGCCCTGGTGGCTTTGGGTGTCGCCTACATACTCATCTGGTCGCTGATGTTGGCCGGTGTGCTGGATCACTTCGCCCGTGGCCCGGACCGCTTCCAGCTGGGTCTGTTCCTGAGCGGGGGAGCCGAGTACTGGTTTCGCTTCCTGCGTCTGGTGGTGATCTCCGGCGTCTTGTACTACGGGGTCTACAGGTTGGCGCGGTGGCTCTTTCCCTGGATCGAGGAGGCCACCAGGGACGTCACGGTCGAGAGGACGGTGTTGTTTTGGAATCTGCTGGGCGCCCTGGGGATTCTCTTTCTACTCGGTCTGGTCAACATGATCTTCGACTACGCCAAGATCGCCACCGTGCGTGAGCGTCGTCGGAGCATGTTGCTGGCGAGCTTTCGCGGCTTGGTCTTTGTGGTCACTCATCCGCTGAGAACGTTTGGTGTCTACTACGCTCTGGCACTGGTGGCGCTGCTGCTGCCACTGATTTATCTCTGGTTTGGACCGGGGACCGGCCAGTCGACCTGGACCAGCGTTCTGCTGGTGTTCGTCCTCGGACAGGTCTATTTGGTGGCGAGGCTCATCCTGCGACTGACGTTCTACGGCTCGCAGCTGGCGCTCTACGATCTGTTCGGCCGGCGCCGGACGCTCGAATTCCGCGGCACCGGCTGACGCCGCCTTCCCTGCCGCAACTTCAGGCAAGCAGCAACGCCAACAGCGCGGCCAGGGCCATCAGCAGGGCCGAGCTGGCGAGGCCAAAGGTGGGTATGAGCACGAGACTCGCCAGCAGAGCTCCGAGACAGCCGCCCAGAAGATCGGCCGCGTAGAGAGGGGAGACGGCGCGTTGCTGGTCGGGTCTGCCGTAGAGACTGGCATAGGCAAACACCGCGGCCACCAAGAAGCCGCAGGCCAACAGCAGGAGTGAGGTTGCGCCCAGGCCTCTCGCCATTCCCTCCTGCAGAAGCCAGCCGAGCAGCGCACTGACAACGCCGAGGCACCAGAGAAAAAGCATCCCAGTCGCACGATTGAAAGGCAGCTTGACCTTTGCGGTGGCCGCCCACCTATCGGCGACCAGTGCACCGAGAGCCAGGCCCGCCATGAACATGGTCAAGAGCAATCCGAGGTCTTGATAGAGAACGCCGCTGCCGGTCTGGTAGTGGAGAATGAGCACGGTCTCCAGCACCATTCCCACAAAACCGGCGACAGCAGCCAGCATCGACCGACGCACAAGGGGCCCACGCCGGGCGAGGAGAAACAGAGCGGTCGCCGTGGCGGCCAAGACCCAGAAGAGAGGAGACTGCATCAATTCGCGAGCGTTCAGTGTCGGCAGGTCGAGCCATGCCATCGGGAGATAGAACTTGGACAGCCATATCAACAACGTGTACTGGTAGCAGACCGGGCGGATGTCGGTGTTGATAGGTGCATCCGCCGAGACCAGGCTCTCGCCGATCTCGAAGAAGCGATCGTTAGTGTAGAGGTATCGGATGTAAGGAGGGATAACCAACTGGGCATCGATACCACGCGCTTCGAGCCTTTCAGCCAGGACATCGGGGTCACCTGGCAGCGGCTCGACGGATGCCAGGATGATGTTGGTGGTCCCGGGCAGGACCACGACATTGGGAAAGACGGCCAGCAAGGCGCGGTGGATGCTGGCCGTCCGCCGGATCAGCTGTGGTGTCCAGAGGTTCTCGGCCCCGCGCAGCCGCAACGCGAGAACTCCTTTCGGCTCGAGGCGGGCAGCGCAGCGAGCAAAGAAATCCCTGGTGTAGAAGCGGTTTGCCTGGCCCGACTCGGGCTCGGGCATGCCGATGAGAATCAGGTCGTAGTGGCCGCTGGTGTCGAGATACCGGCGTGGGTCCTCGATCAGAACCCGGACCGAGGGGTCGACCAGTGAGCGCCTGGTGTCTGTCGGCAAGTGGGAAGACACCAATTCGAGTAGCTGTTCGTTGAGCTCGACATAGTCGATGCGTCGAGGACGATGTCGCAAGAGCTCCTCGACAAGTTGGGCAAAGCCACCGCCGAGCACGAGCACCGACACGGGCTTCGGGTGCTGGAGCGCGGCCAGGTGCGCAAACTCCTCGGCGGCCGTCCCCTGGCTTTCGAAGGCGAGGGCGTCGTTCTCGAAGACGGTCAGTTGCTCGGCCGCCTCGGTCACCGTCACCCGGCTGTACGGGGTGTCGCGCGTGACCAACAGTCCTGGGTGATTCCAGCCGGTCATGTGACGGTCGATGGTCCCGCTCGTGAGTGTCGCCACCAAGAGCGCTGTGCCCACCAGTCCCAGAACGGGCGGCAACCAGATCGGCCGCTCCCGGCGCCAGGGAGTACCGGCGGCCAGCAACGCCAGCCAGGAGCAGATGAGAGCTGCGGTGAAGTTCTGCAGGCCCCATCTGAGAAAGACCGTGGCCAGAATGCCTCCCACCAGCGCGCCCGCACTTTCGATGGCGTAGGCGGCCGCAAGTGTCCTCCCGTGGCGGACATACCGCTTGGCCACCCACTGGAAGAGAAGACCACCCACCACCGAGACCGGCAGCAGCACCATCGCCATTCCCAGGAGTTGGCGGGAGAAGGGCGGATATGCACCCGGCACCCCAACCAGCAGGATGCGGAGGTCTCGAGCGAGCACCACCGAGAGAGGAACAAGAAGAGAAAGGACAACGAACAGCAGCCGTACCCGTTGAGCCGTGGGGTGGTATCCACGTCTGCCGGCCGCTGCCCCGGCGGCAGTGCCCAGCAACCAGACTCCAAGACCGAGGATGTAGATGAGCTCGCTGCCGAAAAGAGCGACGTTCAGCTCCCGCAGCAGGACGACCTGTCCCAGCAAGGTGAGGACGCCGACGGCGATGAGCCAGAGAATCACGCTTGGGTGTTGCTAGGGCCCCAGCTTCGACTCGCTGAAGGACTCGGTCTGGAAGGTAAACAACTCGGCGCCCTGCCGCCAGTCACCCGGAGGTAAGCCTGCTTTGCGGCAGAGGGCCTCCATCATTTGAGCTCGATCCCAGCCCTGCTCGGTGGCGACCTGGGGTAAGAAGACTGCCTCGCGCCCCGCCTTGCGGAGCAAAACACCGTCCCGCCCGAGGCGTACGGCGCGCGCACCCTTGACCTGGGTCAGAGGACTCAGGAGCGAGATCTCGATCTCGAGCTCGGTCATCTCGGCGGCGGTCACGGGCGGGAATCGACTGTCGTTGAAGGCTGCTTGGAGGGCCATCCCGCCCACGATCTGACACAGGGGTCGATCGGCATGACGATGTCCGATACAACCACGCAGCCGGCCCTCCTTCTCGAGTGTCACAAAAACACCCTGTTTGCGCCAGAGTGATGGGACAAAGCCGCGGGCCAAAGGGGCGGTTGAAGTGGCGAGGTAACGCTCGATCGAGCTCCGGGCAAAGGCGAGCAGCGCCTGGCGCTCGGCGGCGCTGAGCGGGGCCGTCGTGGGGTCGCCGTCGTGGGGCAGCCAGCGCGGCCCCGGGGCGACGTCCACCGCTCTGTCATAAAAGGCCAGAGCCCCGTAACCCACGACCCGTGAACGGTCCCCGACGGCCGTGTCACCGCTGTTGGCATAGCTGACGATCGAGCCGGTGATGGCCTCGAGCTGCTTGGCCGCCTCCATCGCGGCCCGCACCGGTCCTTCGCCGCAGGCGCAAGTCGCGAGACCCTCGGTCCCCGTGCGCATCTGACGTCCGAGTACGCGGGTCAGTGCCACCGGGTCCAGCCGGGTCACGGCACCAAGCGTGGTCAGGTCGGAAGCAATGGCGTCCTGGTAGGCCGGATAGTGCGACAGGTCGGAGCTGGCAACGATCAAGGCCTTCTTGTCTTTCAAAACCTCGGCGAGTGTGCGGCCAAACCGGGCACACAGATCCGGATCGGGTGTTCCGATCACAGCCGGGAAGATCTTGGCTTTTGGAAAAGCCACCTGGATAAACGGCAGGTGTACCTCGACCGAGTGCTCGCGCTCATGGACCGCGGGCGAAAAGGTAACGGCTTCTTCTGCCGCCAGCAGGCGCTCCACGAGTTCCTGGTCGGTCTCGACCATCCCAAGCGGGGTGCGATATCCGGGTCCGGTGTGAACGGATACACCGCGAAACTCGGCGACCGTGTGATTGGTGCCTAAAACGACTACGACTTCATAGTCATGGCCCATGGCCTGTCTGTAGGCATCGGCCGCGATCTGACCGGAAAATATGTACCCGGCGTGAGGAGCAACCAGCACGAGGGGACGGGCCGCCGCCGGCGGGACGGCCTCCTCGAGGTACGCTCTGACGGCCGCCTCGAGCTTGGCCGGTTCAGCGGGGTAGAAGCTACCGGCTACCGCCGGTTGCCTCACACCGCTTTCGGCAATGACCGCAGTGCCCGACAGCAGTATCACAACAGCAACCGCGAGCAATACCCGAAGGTCAGCTCCAGACCCCGGCGATCTTGTGATCGCAGAGCTTGCAGCGGTCCTTCTCGACCTTGATGCCGGCGACGAAGAAGCCACTTCTTTCGATGACGATTTCGCCACAGCCCGGACAGTAGGTGTGGTTGCCGGGATGCCCCGGCACATTGCCGACGTAGGCAAAGTGCATTCCCTCCTTCATCGCAATCTCTCGTGCCCGCTCCAAGGTGGGGACGGGCGTCGGTGGCAGATGCGGTAGCTGGTAGTCGGGATGAAAGCGGGTGAAGTGAACGGGCACGTTCGGACCGACTTCGCCGACGACCCACTTGGCCAGCTCGGTCATCATTGCGGGCGAGTCGTTGAGGGTCGGCACCACCAGGTTGACGAGCTCGAGGTGGGTACCGTTTTTGGCGACCTGCTTGATGCTGCGTAGGACCGGCTGCAAATCGGCGCCACAAACGTTGCGGTAGAAGTCCTGGCTGAACCCCTTGAGGTCGATCTTGATGGCGTCCAGCACCTGACACATCTCGGTCAGCGGTGCCTCGGTCATGAAGCCGCAGCTCACCAATACCGAGCGTCTCTTTTGATCCCGACCGAGCCGGGCAATGTCCGTCAGATACTCGGTGAAGACGGTCGGCTCGTTGTAGGTGTAGGCAAGAATGGGAGCATTCCGCTTGACCGCCGTGCGGACGATCTCGCGGGGCGAGACAAACCGCGGGTCATAGTCCTCGGGCCGAGCCTGTGAGATCTCCCAGTTTTGGCAGAACTTGCAGCTCAGCGGACAGCCGGAGGTGGCCATGGAGAAGGCCATGGAGCCGGGCAGGAAGTGGTAAAAGGGTTTCTTTTCGATCGGGTCGACATGCACGCTCACCGGCCGTCCGTAAACCAGACTCCGGAGCTCGCCACCCACATTCATCCGCGCCCGACAGCGTCCGCGCTCGCCTTCCTCGATAGTGCAGCCCTGAGCACAAAGTTGGCACCTGACCACCTTCTGCTTGTGGACGTGGGGGGTCTCGACTTCGAGCTCTGCAGCCTGGTGACAGCCCAGACAGTCGCTCCGGGTTTTGGCGGTGGTACTCGAGATCCAGTATCGGGCCCGGGGAGCCTGGCGGATGAGCCGGGCAAGGGGATCTCTGGGTGTGGGCGCTTTCTTCTCTTGCGCTGCGAGCCGGGTCAGCCAGCCCGCTGAGGCCGTGGAGCTGCTCCACGCCAGAGCCGCACCACAACCAGCGCTTCTGCTGAGGAATCTGCGGCGGGTCCAACCGGTCCTTGCCATCGCCCCACCCCCCACTGTTTGCATTGTAAACCACCCGGGGGCCGGCTGCACCCCAGCTCACGGCTTGTTGGCA
>SBFI01000198.1 GCA_006227875.1 Acidobacteriota bacterium | reverse complement strand
GTCGGTGTGAGCTTGCCTCGCCGCCAGGTGTCAGCGGCCTTTTTGATCACCTCGGCCTGGGTGGGGTAGGGGTGGATGACCCCCGAGATGGCGTTGAGACCGACACCGGCGGTCACCGCCCGGCTGAGCTCACCCACCATATCCCCGGCGTTCTCGGCCACCAGAGTGGCGCCCAGAATGCGATCCTTTCCCTTCTGGATGTAGAGACGTAGGAATCCTTCGTCGGCGCCGTCCAGAACCGCGCGGTCGACATCGGCCAATGGAATCGTGAGCTTGTCGACCTCGAGGCCTTTTTTTTGGGCGTCTTTCTCGTACAGACCGACATGCCCGATCTCGGGGCTGGTGTAGGTGCACCAGGGGACCACCAGATCGCTCGCCTTGGCACGGAAGAAGAAGAGCGAGTTCTGGATGGCGATGCGAGCCAGGGCGTCGGCGGTGTGGGTGAATTTGTAGGCCGAAGCCACGTCACCGACGGCGAATATCTTCTTGTTGCTCGTCTGTAGCCGGTCGTTGACAACCACACCCTGCTGGTTGAACTCGACACCCGCCGCCTCCAGACCGATGCCGTCGGCATTGGGGGTCCGCCCCACGGCCACCAGCAGCTCGTCGACCGTGGTTTCGAGGGTCTCACCCTCCTTCTCGAAATGGATGACCTTGCCCGCCGGTGTGTTGTCCACCCGCAGCACCTTGACCCCCAACTCGAGGTCGATACCGTCGCGGAGCATCGACTGCTGGACGATCTCCGCCGCGTCGGCGTCCTCTCTCACCAGCACGTGGGGGGCCATGTCGAAGAGTGTGACCCGGCTGCCAAAGCGGGCAAAGCTCTGCGAGAGCTCGCAACCGATGGGACCGGCGCCGATGACGCCCAGTCGGGCCGGCAGCTCGGTCAGGTTGAAGATGGTCTCGTTGGTGAGATAGCAGCCCTCGTCGCAGCCCGGGATGGGCGGGATAAACGGCCGGGCGCCGGTGGCGATGATCGCACGGCGGAAGCGGAGTCGCCGGCCATCGACCTCGACGGCGTCCGAGGCGACAAAGCGACCGTCACCGATAAAGACGTCTATTCCGAGATCTGCAAACCGCTTAGCGCTATCGTGACGACTGATCTCGGCCCGGAGTCGCCGCATCCGCTCCATGACGGCGTAGAAGTCCCCTTCGCCGGCCACTTCGGGCCCGGCAAACTCCTCGGCGACCCGCCGGGCCCCGTGCCAGGCCCGAGCCGGTCGGATGATCGCCTTGGAGGGGACACAACCGTAGTTGAGACAGTCTCCGCCCATCAGACGCCGCTCGACCAGGGCGACTTTGGCGCCGAGGCCGGCGGCTCCAGCGGCCGAGACCAGACCGCCGGTCCCGGCGCCGACGACGACCAGGTGATAGCGCTCGGCTGGCTCGGGGTTGACCCAGTCGCTCGGGTGGACTTGTTGCAGCAGGGCCTGGTTATGGACGCACCATGTCGGCTCCACGAAGGGTCCAGGTTCGGTGTCGTGGGCGTGAGTCGGTTTTGGGTCAGCCATCTTCGACCTCCTGGGCGAGAGCACGCCGGGCGATCCGGGTCACAAACGTCGTCACCACCAGGGTGGCCGCCAGTCCTACCCCCAGAACCACCCAGTAGCCCGCTCCCCGTTCCACCTCGGCGCCACCGGCCACCGCCGCCAGGCTGCCGATGGCCTTGCCGTAGTAGACGTAGAGAAAGGTGCCGGGGATCATCCCGATGGCGGCGGTCACGTAGTCGCGCAGACTGACCCGGGTCAGACCGAGGGCATAGTTGAGCAGGTTATAGGGGAAGACCGGGGAAAGCCGGAGGAGGAAGACGATCTTGAGACCCTCTTTGGCTACCGCGCGATCGATGACCACAAACTTGGGGCTGTTCTCCAACCGGCGTTCGATGGCTCCGCGGGCGAAGTAGCGGGCGATGAGGAAGGCGAGCGTCGAGCCCAGGGTGGCGCCGACAAAGACGTAGAGCGTTCCCCTGGCGAGCCCGAAAATCGCTCCGGCCGCCAACGTCAGTAGCGAGCCCGGGATAAAACCCACCGTGGCTGCCGCATAGCCCAAGATGAAGACCAGGGGTCCCCAAAACCCGAGGGTATCCACCCAGGCGGCAAATTGAGGGACATAGGCGCCCAGCTGACGGCCGAGCAGGAGCAATAGGGCCAATCCGACCGCGGCGAGGGCGACCTTGCCCACCAGCGCCCAGCGGGAGTTGACCATCGCGGTGTTGGTTTTCGTGGCGGTTTGGGCTTCGAGCTCGGTCATGGCGTGTTGCTCCTCGGCACCGCTCATGCGGTGCTCCCGCTGCTCGATGACCTACGGTCGGTTGAGTGTATCGGTTCTGTACCGGCTAGGCGGCGACCCAGAGCGCGGCGGCCAGGAGCACACCGGAGACGCCGACAAACATCCCACCGATGGCCGCCAGGTTGCCCCAGATCGTGCCCTCCTTGGCGGTCTTGCCCAGGAGCAACAGACAACCGACACAGACGGCGAGCCCAAGGGTGGCGAACAGCGAGGTCTGGGTGCCGCTGAGGGCTGAGCCGGGGCCCGTGCCCTTGGCAGCCAGCAGATTGGCCACCATGGCTGCTCCGCCGAGGCCGAGCATGGTCACGGCAGCCA
>SBFI01000163.1 GCA_006227875.1 Acidobacteriota bacterium | reverse complement strand
TCGAGATCGCCGACGGTGACGATCCAACCGTAGTCGTTGGCGTGATCCAGCAGATAACGGATGAGATATGGCGCGCTTTGGCCCGCGCCGAGCACAAGGATTCTCTTCATGGCCATACGGCCGAATGAGTGTGGAACCGGGGCACCCCCCCCAATGACCCCATATTGCGACCCCTCCAGGCTCCCATTGTACGCCCCTTGCGGCCGAAAAGACAGATTTCGGCTGGCTAACCGCCGGGCAGGAGGCCTCGTCTAATGAGTCGGATGGAGGGAAATGACCTTGATTTGGTTGACAAAGCGCGCGCCGGAGATACCGACGCCTTTAGGGAGCTTGTCGACCGACACAGTCAGACCATGTTCAAAACGGCCTTTCGACTCACCGGCAACGAAGCCGACGCCGACGACCTGGTCCAGGAGGCCCTGCTGCGCGCCTATCGCAAGCTCGACCGCTTCGACGGCCGCTCGCAGTTCAGCACCTGGCTCTATCGCATCACCGTCAACTGTGGAATGGATCTGATGAGAAAGAAATCACGCCGCCAAGCTCGCGCCGCCATGGACGAAGGGGTCGTTCTCGACTCCGTGGCTGCCGACGACCCCCGACCCGACCGTTTGGCTTTCAGCGGGGAGATCGGTCGGGCGGTGGAGAGTGTTCTCGAGACTCTGAGTCCGATGGAGCGGGCAGCTTTTGTGCTGCGCCACTTCGAAGGGCGCTCGATCGCCGAGATCGGGGGTCTGCTGGGAGCACGGACGAGCGCCACCAAACACGCCATCTTTCGGGCGGTCAAGAAGCTGCGAGCGGAGCTCGGACCGCTGGTCAAGGAGAGTCATGAAGCGACTCAGTGACGAGGAGTTGGTCCTCTACTACTACGGCGAGTCGCCGGACCGGGAGGAGATTGAGCGCCGGCTCGAAAGCTCTCCCGAGGACCGGCTTCGTTACGCCGAGCTCGGCCGGGTCCTCGACACCGTGGAGGAGCCGCCGATACCGGAGAAGTCGGCCACCTACGGGGCGAGCGTCTGGCGGCGGCTGGAGCCGCGGCTGGAGAAGAAAAGCTGGCTGGGCAGCTGGGACTGGGAGGCACTGCGGCCACGGCGAGAGTGGGCGCTGGCCGGAGCGATGGCGATGCTGCTGGTAGTAGCCTTTCTCACCGGTCGCTTCTGGCCGCGGCAGGAGACCGTGGCGGTGATCGCCGAGCAACCGGCCGCCTCGCCCGAGAGGATCCTGCTGGTGACGGTGGCCGGGCATCTCGAGCGCTCGGAGATGTTGTTGCTGGAGCTGATAAACGCACAAGAGAACGGTACTTTCGATCTGTCGCTGGAGCGCCGGCTGGCCGGCGAGCTGAGCGGTGAGTCGCGGCTCTACCGGCAGGCGGCGCTCAACGCCGGCCAGGCCGACGTTGCCCTCGTGCTGGAGCAACTGGAGCGGGTGCTGGTGGAGCTGGCGCACGGCCCCGCCGAGACTCCGTCAGCGGAGCTGGGTGAGCTTCGGCTGCGCCTCGACGAGGCCGATCTTCTGTTCAAAGTTCGCGTCGTGGGCTCACGGCTGCGACAGGAATCCCGAACCCAACAACGGTCCGGTGAAACCGGCCGGGCTGCTCAGGATGTTTAGGAGGAAATAGCGATGAAGAATATGCATTGGCTTATCACTGGCTTGTCGGTTGTGCTGCTGGCGACCGGCGCCCCGCTCGTCGGCTGGACTGGCCAGAGCGAGCCCTGGCTGGCTCCCGATCAGGCCACGGCCGGTCGCAGCGACCTCTACCGCGCCGGCCAGCAGGCGCTCGATGGCGAAGACTGGGAGGAAGCGGAGAGGCTCTTTGGCCAGGTGGCCGGCCAGGGTGGCGCCGACGCCGATGCCGCCCTCTACTGGCAGGCTTACGCCCAGCTCAAGCGGGGGCGAAAGAGCACCGCGCTCCGCACCCTGGAGACGCTGACCGAGAGCCACCCCGATAGCTCCTGGATCGACGATGCCCGGGCACTCGAGGTGGAAGCCCGAGGAGCCGGGAGCGAGCAGATCCTCTCTGCAACCGAAGACGACGAGCAGCTCAAGCTCTACGCCATCAACAGCCTGATGACTGCCGACTCGGAGAAGGCGCTGCCCATCTTGAACGACTTCCTCCAGGGAAATCACTCGCTCGAGCTCAAGAAGAAGGCGCTGTTCGTGCTCGCCATGAGCGATTCGCCGGCCTCGACCGAGATCCTCAAGCAGATCGCCAAAGGTGAGCGTCAACCGGAGCTGGCGGTGCAGGCGATCGAGTATCTGGGGATCCAAGGGGGGGTGGAGAGTGGGCGAGTGCTGCAAGAGATCTACTCGACCTCAACCGATTTCGACGCCAAGGCGAAGGCCCTCGAGGCGATGATGCTGGGAGATCACAAGGAGATGGTGCTGGCGGCGGCGCGGGGCGAAGAGGACGTGGAGCTGAGGGGAAAAGCGGTCGAGATGCTCGGGGTCATGGATGCTACGCCCGAGCTGAGGGAGCTCTACCGGACCGAGAGCTCGCCCGAGATCAAGGCCAAGCTGGTCGAGAGCTTCTTTATCGCCGACGATGTCGACACCCTGACCGAGATCGCACGCACCGACGCCGACCCGAAGCTCCGTCGCAAGGCGATCGAGGG
>SBFI01000278.1 GCA_006227875.1 Acidobacteriota bacterium | reverse complement strand
TCCGCTTCCGGGGTCATCTGGCGGATGTTCTTGTGGTACTGGACCGAGAACAGCTCGAGGAAATGGCGCGCCAGATGGAGAATGTCGTCGGGCCGCTCTTTGAGGGGTGGCACCCGCAGACGGACGACATTGAGACGGTAGTAGAGGTCTTCGCGAAAGCGCCCAGCTGCCACCTCGGCCGCCAGGTCGCGGTTGCTGGCGGCGAGGATGCGGACGTCCACCTTTCGGGGACGTGTGCCGCCGACGGTGGTGAACTGCTTTTCCTGTACAAAGCGCAAAAGCTTGCTCTGCACCTCCAGCGGCAGCTCGCCGATCTCGTCGAGGAGCACGGTTCCGGTGTGGGCCTCGGCCAATCTGCCCGCCCGCCGTTGATGGGCGCCGGTGTAGGCGCCCCGTTCGTGGCCGAAGAGCTCGCTCTCGATCAGGCTGGTCGAGATGGCGCCACAGTCCACCACCACCATGGGCCGCCCCTTGCGGGGGCTGAGCTCGTGAATGGTCCGCGCCAGGAGCTCTTTGCCCGTGCCGCTGCCGCCGGTGATGAGCACCGTGGCGTCGGTTGGAGCGACTCGGCGAGCGGTGGTCACCAGCGCATCCATCTCCGCCGACCGATAGACCAGCTTGGCCTGTTGCAGCGCCTGGCGCAGCTCGTTGAGCTCTGCGCGGAGAAGTCGCTGTTCCTGCTCACGGCGGCTGGCCTGGAGCTCGGCCAGTCGCGCCCGGTCCAGGGCCACGGCCAGCTGCGAGGCGAGAGCCTTGAGGAAGACCAGGTCCGAGGACTCGAAGTTGAGCGTGGCGATGCGCCCACCCATATACAGACAGCCGAGTTGGTCATCCCTTGCGATCAGAGGGATGGCATGAGCCGTTCGCTCCTCGTCGTCCGATGTCCACTTGCGAGGCTGACCCTCGGCAATCGCCAGGTTCATCAGCCTCTCCTCGTCGCTCGACAGCTCGACCACCTCCACCCGTGGCTGCGGACCGCGGCTTGGTGTACGGCGAGTCAGACCGCTCACCAGCCGCAGCGAGCCGTCCTCCTCACGCGAGAACAATCCCACGCGGTCGGGCTTGAAGGTGGTGTAGAGCCTTTCGACGACCTGGGTGGCCAGCTCGTCGAAGTCCGGATGACCGGCGATGACGTCGATCGTGTCTCGGAGCAGCACCATGTTGCGGTAGTCCTTCGCCATGTTGCCGGTGAAGAAACCGCTCAGGCGGTCGAAATACCCGGTCTCCTCTTCCCTCAGGCCGGGTTCCCATTCGACCGCGCGATCCCCGCCCCGCCGTTTGGCCGCGTTGAGAGCCTGATCGGCCCGGTAGACGAGATCGAGTGCCGATTGAATGTCGTGATCGCCGGGCTCGAAGGTGGCGACACCGATGCTGAAGTTGAGCCGCACCGTGCCGGCGAGAAAGGCGGCTTCGGAGAGATTTATCCTGACGCTTTGAGCGACGTTGCGCGCCAGCTCGAGCGACGTGTCGGCCAGGGTGGCGGCAAAGATCACACCGCCGTAGCGGGCGAGGGTGTCGGTGCCCCGCAAGGCGCCACGCAGGCGGTCGCTCAACTCGCGCACGATCCGGTCGCCCGATTCCCTCCCAAAGCGCTCGTTGATGTTGGAAAACTCGTCCGGATTGATCAGCAGCAAGGAGAGGGGACGCCTCTGGGCGTCGGCCTTTTCGAGCTCTTCGGCCAGCGCCGACTGGAATTCGGGCCGATCGGGCAGGCCGCTCACCGGGTCCCGGAGAACCGCCATCACCTTGGTGGCGTGAGCGGTGAGCACCCCACCGAGCGAGAGCAACCAGTCCCACCAGTTGGCGGCCGACACCTCCTGGCCCAGGGCGCGTGGAAACTCGATCTCGGCGAGGCGCTCGGCGATCGGCCTGTCGGCGCGGGCAAAGCGTAGTCCGAGCCAGGAACCCCCCGCCGAGCCTTCCTCCTCGGTATCCGACCGCCGTCGGGCGGGTGGTCCGGCCGAAGGAGGGCTCTCGGAAGCTGACGGACCGCTGGGAGACCAGGGCCCGGTGGGGAGCGGTATCAGTACTGCGTCGGGCGCCGAGCTGGAAAAAAATGGCGCCGAGTCCTTGTCGGCGTCGCCCTGTTTGTCCTCGGTCTCCGCCGGTGACTCCAGCTGTGCCGCGGTCTCCAGATCGACCAGCTCGGGCACCGGCGCCAGATCGCCGTCATGCACCAAAAGTGGGCTCGATGTGCCGGTGATGGTCGCCGGCACATAGAGCGAGGCCGAGCCGGCACCGCTCAAGTGGCGGAGGCCGCGGACGTAGATCTTGAGCAGTTGGGCGGCTTCAATCATTTGGTGGAGTCATGGCCTGTGGAGCCATTTTTATCCTACCACGGAACAAGAGCGGCGGGGCGCCGGGTCGCTAGGTGAAATAGGAGCCGAGCAGCCATCTCAAGGCCTCGAGCAGCGAGCCGGGTCCGGGGTCGGGATAGTCGGCTCCATGGTCCGGCGGGAGTGAGATCTTCTTGCTTTTTGCCCGTTTTTCGGCCTCTCGTGCCTCCTCCTCGGCGAGGCGCTGGGCGGCCAACTCGCCACCTTCCTGCACCCAACGCAGAATCCCTGCCAGCTCGTGGGCGTCGAACCAGATGCCGTGGGGCTTGCAGCTGTC
>SBFI01000230.1 GCA_006227875.1 Acidobacteriota bacterium | reverse complement strand
CCTTCCATCCCCGGCGCCGAAAGGGGATCTTTGCCGATCAACAGAACATGATTGAGCTGAACATTTTCCAACTCGTCCCGTCGCTCGGCCAGCGCCTGAACCAGGGCCTGGGGGATGGCGGCGTTGCCGGCATAGTAGACCCGGTCGCCGCTGCCGATCTTCTGGACCGCCTCGGCCGCCGACATCAGCTTGGAGCGATAGGAATCGACCCAGTTCATGCCTCTGTCCCCTCGCTGAACAACTCCTCCAGCGGTGTCGCCGAGAGCTCGAGCGCCTCGGCGACCTGCTGATTGACCAGCTCGCCCTTGTAGACGTAGACACCGGCAGCCAGGCCGGGATGCGTGCGGATGGCGGACTCCACCCCCTTCTCGGCCATCTCCAGCACATAAGGAGTGGCGGCGTTGGCCAGTGCCCGGGTGGCGGTGCGAGCGATGTTGGCGGTCATGTTGGGAACGCAATAGTGGATGACCTCGTGCGCCACGAAAGTCGGGTTCTCTGGTGTCGTCGGCCGGCTGGTCTCGACACAGCCGCCCTGGTCGATCGACAGATCGATGATGACGCTGCCCGGCTTCATCGCTTTGACCATGTCTTCGGTCATCAGATAGGGGGCACGACTGCCCGGAATCAGGACGGCACCGATGACGACGTCGGCGAAGGCGCTGTAGCGGCCGAGATTGCGCGCGTTGGCCATGGCGGTGACCGGACGTCCATCGAGCTCGTGGCTCGCTGCCCGCAGCTTGCTGAGAGCGTCGTCGATGAGGATGACGTGGGCACCGCTGTCGAGGGCCAGACGGGCGGCGGTCCGACCGACGGTGCCGGCACCGAGGATGAGGACGGTTGGCGGGGGCACACCGGGCACATTGCCCAGCAGGATGCCGCGGCCACCGACCTCTGTCTGCAGATAGTGAGCGGCAATCTGCACCGCCATCTGTCCGGCCATCTCACTCATCGGTGGCAGGATTGCGAAGTGACCATCCCGGTCACGAATCAGCTCGTAGCCGATCACCGTGGCCTCGATCTCCAACAGCCGTCGGACCTTGGCCCGCGGGGCGACAGCCAGATGGTGGAACCCGCAAAGGGCGAGACCGGGCTTGACCATCTCCAGCTCTTCGACCGACACCCAGCCGACCCGGCAGACGAGATCGGCGCGTCGGTAGACCTCCTCCTTGCTGTAGACGATCTGAGCGCCCACCTCCTCGAAGACCTGGTCGGAGAAATGTGCACCGTCGCCGGCTCCACTCTCGAGATGGACGGTGTGACCGCGTCGGGTCAGTCTGGCCACCGAAGAGGGCGACAGACCCACCCGGTGCTCGTGCCGGTGGTCTTCCCTGGGTACGCCAATAAACATGGTACGACCTCCTGGGAAAGTTCAATTGGCGCGGCCACGATCGTGGCCGCACTCTGAAATTGTCAACGGGTTCTAGTTGACGCCTTCGGTGATCTCCTCGTAAGCCTTGACGCCCCAGGAGAAGGCCTCTTGGTTGAGCTCCTGCATGGCGCAGTTGGCTTTCAGGGCGTCGCGAATGGCGGTGAGCATGCTCTCGGCTGGGAAGAGATTGGTCGCGGCCTGCATGGCGCCGAGGGCGACAACGTTTTTCACCTTGACCGCACCGAGATCGCGGGCGATCTGGGTGCAGGGGATACCGACGGCGGTGACACCTGGATCCAGCTCCGCCGGCTCGGTCATCACCGAGCTGTCGTAGATGACCGTGCCACCCGGTTGCACGGTGGAGCCGAACTTCTGCAGGCTTGGTGCGTTGAAGGCCACCAGTATGTGCGGCTTGGGTGAGGCCGGTGACAACACCTCCTCGGTGGCGACATGGACGTCTGCATAGGAGGTGCCGCCTCGTGACTCGGGACCATAGCTGGGGATATGAGTGGCGTCGAAACCTTCGTTGATCGCCGCCTTGACTGTGAGCATCGCAACCAACTGCGCGCCGTCGCCGCCGGCGCCGGCGAACTTCAATGCGATGTCGTGGTCGTGTAGGTGAGTGGGGAAGCTCTCGCCATAGCGCTTGGCCGGCTCGGCTGATGCCTCGATGACCTCCATCACTCGCTCGGGGGCGAACTCGGGTCGCTCGAGATCGAACCAGGGCTCGACCTCGGCGTCCTTCTTGACACCCAGCGGGAAGATGGGCTCCATCTGCTCCTTGACCCATTGCTCGGTCTCAGTGGGCGTCATCTTGAGGTGGGTCGGGCACTCCGAGAGCACCTCGACAAAGGCCAGCCCGCGGTTCTCGACCTGGACCTGGAGAGCCTTCTTGATGGCCTTCTTGGCCTTCACCCGGTGCTTGTTGTCGTAGAGGGCCACCCGTTCGACATAGACCGGCCCGTCGAGCTGGGCGACGGTCTCGGCCATCTTCATCGGCTCGCCGGTCAACCGGTCCCGGCCGGTGGGTGTGGTGGTGGTCTTCTGGTCCATCAGAGTGGTGGGCGCCATCTGGCCGCCGGTCATCCCGTAGATAGCGTTGTTGACGAAGATGAAGGTCAAGGGGATACCCAGTTGGGTCATCTGCATGATCTCGGCCAGGCCAATGGAGGCCAGATCGCCGTCCCCCTGGTAGCTCACCAGAATGGAGTCGGGGTTGGCCACCTTGTGGCCCAGCGCCACCGC
>SBFI01000234.1 GCA_006227875.1 Acidobacteriota bacterium | reverse complement strand
CAAAGCTCGAGGAAGAGCTCGAGGAGCTCCGGCAAGAGCTGACAGCCGAGGAGGACTCGAGCGATGCGGTCACCGACGAGCGCGGCGACCTGCTCTTTACCCTTGCCAACCTGGCACGTCACCTGGGTGTCGACCCGGAGGCCGCCCTGGCGCGCGCCAATCAGAAATTCCGCCGCCGCTTTGCCGCCATGGAGGGAGCCTTTCGAGATCAGGGGCGGAGCATCGGGGAAGCGACACTCGAGGATCTGGAAGCAGCCTGGCAGCAGGCCAAGAGGCTTGTCGGCTGATCGACCACGACCTCACTTTTCGAGCGCGCCGAGGATCTCTTTCAGGTAGGGGACGATGTTGGCGGCGATCCGCTGCTGACCGGCGGCGTTGGGGTGGATGCCATCGCCAAGGTTGAGCGCCGGATCCGCGGCGACATCCTCGAGCAGGAAAGGCATCAACGCCACCCCGAGCTCGTTCGCCAACCGGGGATAGACCTCCTCGAACCGCCGGGCGTAGTCGCCGCCATAGTTGGGCGGCACCTTCATCCCCACCAACAGCACCCCCGCACCCGCAGCCAGGCACTGCTCGACGATTTGACGCAGATTGTGCTCGGTCATCTCCGGCTCCAGACCGCGAAGACCGTCGTTGGCGCCGAGCTCCACGACCACCACCGCGGGCGACTGGCGCAGCAGCCAATTCAACCGGCTGAGACCACCGGCGCTCGTATCCCCGCTCACACCCGCGTTGACGGTGCGGATAACGATCCCTTCCCGGCGCAGCAGCCCTTCTACCAGGGCGGGAAAGGCCTCTTCCTCCGCCAGTCCCAGACCCGCCGCCAGGCTGTCACCTAGGTAGACGACCAGAGGTGCACCGTCGCCGGGGTCGAGCTGGTCGCTGGTCGCGGAGAGATCTTGCGGTGGGGGTGGTGGAGCCTGGCTCTCGATTCCGTCGCTACAGCCCGAGAGCGGGACCATCAGAATGCAACCCGTCAGCAGAGCATCGCGTACCCACATCGCAGCCTGATTCTATGAGGCCAGGTGGGGAGTTGGCGCTCGCCGGCCGGTGATAGGCTCCGCGGCATTCGCATCGTGACGACGACACCACGCATCGAGCTCCACCGGCTGGCCAAGGTCTTCCCCTCGGGGGGCAGCTCCTTGACCGTGTTGAGAGATGTCGACTTGACGATCGAGGCCGGTGAGTCGGTGGCAATACTCGGCCCCTCGGGCAGCGGCAAGTCCACCCTGCTGGCGCTTGTCGCCGGGCTCGACCGTCCCACTTCGGGGGAGGTGCTGCTCGACGGCTCGCCCATCCAGGACCTCTCCGAGGACGAGCTGGCGCTGCTCCGCCGACATCAGATCGGCTTCGTCTTTCAATCGTTTCAGCTGCTGGCCAATCTGACGGCCCGCGAGAACATCCTGCTGCCTTTGGAGCTCCTCGATGTCGAGGACATCAACGAGCGGGCTGACGAGCTGCTGGCGGTGGTGGGCTTGGCCGACCGTGGTCACCACTACCCCGGCCAGCTGTCCGGCGGCGAGCAGCAGCGGGTCGCCCTGGCGCGTGCCTTTGCCGCCCGCCCACCGATCCTGCTCGCCGACGAACCGACCGGCAACCTGGATCGAGAGACGGGAGCACGGGTGCTCGACATCATGAGCGATCTGCGGCGACGCTTTGGAACAACTCTGGTCCTGGTGACCCACGACTCGGCAGTGGCGCGGCTCGCCGACCGGCTTCTGTCGCTCGACGACGGCAAACTGGTGGCGGGAGACGAGACGGCCGGCATCCTGGCGGACTCGGCTCCGGTGTCATGACGCCTGGTCTCTTCTTCCGCTATCTGCTGCGCGAGTCCCGTGGCTCCCGCAGCCGGCTGACCTTCTTTGTCCTCTGTTTGGCGATCGGGGTGGCGGCCATCGTCAGCGTTGCCGGACTGTCGCGGGGTCTGCGTCAGGGTATTCGCACCGAAGCACGCAAGCTGCTGGCCGCCGATCTGGCGGTGACCGGGCGCCGTCCTCTACCCGCCGAGCTCCAGCAGCTCCTCGCCACCCAGGCCGGTGTCCAAGCCACGCTGATCAAGGAGATGGTGACCGTGGTGGCTTCACCCGGCGAGACCGGCACTCCGGGTCGCAGTCAAGTCGTGGAGCTAAAGGTGATAGCCGGTGACTACCCCTACTACGGCACCCTCCTGCTCGAGCCGGCCGCTGCCCTCGACGAGCTGCTGAGCCCCGAGACAACCGTAGTGGCGCCCGATCTTCTCGCCCGCCTCGGTCTCGCAGTCGGCGACACAATTCACATCGGTCGCGAGCCCTTTCGGATAGCCGGCCAGGTGGAGGCCGAGCCCGATCGCATCGCCGGGGGCTTCAGTCTCGGACCCCGTGTTTTTCTAGACGACAACGGCTTCGAGCGCACTGGGCTCGAGCAGAGGGGAAGTCGCATCTTCCATCGTCTGCTGGTCAAGCTTCCGGAAGGCTCCGATGCGAGCCAGCTCACCGCGCTGGCCGACCGGATCCGCGAGGTGGTCGACGAAGACCTGGGCTACGACGTGGAGACCCACGCCGACGCCCTGCCGTCTCTGCAGCAGGGCGTAAGCCGGGTCGAGCGTTTCCTCGGACTGATAGCGCTGCTGTCGCTGTTG
>SBFI01000043.1 GCA_006227875.1 Acidobacteriota bacterium | reverse complement strand
CGCCGTCGACGATGTCCCACCGCTGGTGGATCTGGCCGGTGCCCACCCAGATCACCTCCGGGTTGCTGGGCGCGATGGTCAGGGCGCCGATCGAGGCGCTCCCTTGACGGTCGAAAAGCGGCTGCCAGGTGGAGCCGGCGTCGGTGGTCTTCCAGACGCCGCCGTCGGCGCCACCGAAGTAATAGGTCGCGGGATCGTCGGGGAGGCCGGCGACCGCTGTCGCCCAGCCGGCGCGGTGGGGGCCGACCAGCCGCCAGTCGAGGTCCGCATAGGAGGACTCGGGGATCGCTGCGAGGACCCTGATTGCTGGAAGAAACGAAGACAGGCAGACAACAGCGACCAGAAGCGAGCGGATCACGGATATCCGGGTAGAGAATCGGTTCATGAGCGGTCTCCTCCTGACGGGCGATGATATCGCCGACGGTGGTTCACTCGGTGATGTCGAAGGATCGGGCCAGGGTGTCGGCGATGGCGAGGCCACGGGTGGTCGGTACGAGACACCCGGAGTCCACCCGGATCAGACCGTCGACTTGCAGCCGATCTGCGACTTCGAGGTTGGCGCTGAGGAGATCGACTCCGTAGACCGATCTGAAGCTCTCGAGGTCGAGGCCGTCAGCCGTCCGCAGGGCAAGTATCAGGCGCTCGAAAGCCAGATCGGTGGGGGAGAGGTGCTCGGAGCTCTCGACCGGTGACTCACCGTCCTCGAGCCGGGTCTCCCAGGGCTTGATCTTGCGCCGGTTCCACCAACGGTGGTGGCCGGCGAAGGAGTGGGCCGAAGGTCCCAGCCCGAGATATGGGGTGTGATCCCAGTACTTCTGGTTATGGCACGACCGGTGCTCGGGGCCGGTGGCGAAGTTGGAAACCTCGTAGCCCTCGAAGGCCTTCTCGGCAAGAAAGCGATGCGTCAAGAGAAAGAGCTCCGCCTGGGCCTCCTCGGGCAGCTCCGCCAGCTCACCCCGCTCTTTGCGGAAGCCGAACGGCGTGCCATGGTGGAAGGTGAGCTGGTAGCAGGAGAGGTGCTGGGGGCCGAGTGCCAGGGCCAGCTCCAGGTCGTGCTGCCAATCTTCGCGGCTCTGGTCGGGTAGACCGTAGATAAGGTCGGCCGAGACGGTGTGGAAGCCGGCACCCAGGGCCAGCTCGAGGCTGCGGTGCGACTGCTCGGCCGTGTGCCGGCGACCGAGGAAGTCGAGGTTTTGCTGTTGAAACGACTGCACGCCAAGACTCAGGAAACAAACACCCAGTTGGCGCCAGGCGTCGAGGTTGGCGGGGATTACGTCCTCGGGGTTGGCCTCGAGGGAGATCCAGCAATCGTCGTCGATCGGTAGAGCCCGGTGTAGGGCCTCGAGCGTCCTGGTGAGCTCCTCGGCGGCGAGGATCGACGGTGTGCCACCGCCCAGATAAAGAGTGTCGAACGGCTCGACGGGTGACTCGGCCCCAACCACCGGCCAGCGGCCACCAGTGCAGAGCGAGATCTCGGCGATCAGCGTGTCGACAAAACGCCGCTGCCGCGCCGGGTCACCGGTGAGGACATAGAAGTCGCAGTAGGGGCAGATGGAGGAGCAGAAGGGGAGGTGAAGATAGAGACCGGGGCCGGGGTTTGCGGTCAATTGTCGGTGTCCGCCTTGAGCACGGCGACAAAGGCCGACTGTGGGATCTCCACCGCACCCACCACCTTCATCTTCTTCTTGCCGGCCTTCTGCTTCTCCAGCAGCTTGCGCTTGCGGGTGATGTCGCCGCCATAGCACTTGGCGGTGACGTCCTTGCGGTAGGCGTTGATGGTGGTGCGGGCGATGATCTTGCCGCCGATGGCTCCCTGGATGGCGATCTTGAACTGCTGGCGGGGGATGGTCTCGGCCAGCTTCTCGCAGTAGCGCAGCGCCCGCGGTCGGGCTTTGTCTCGGTGCACCAGCTGGGCCAGCGCGTCCACCGGCTCACTGTTGACCAGGATGTCGACCTTGACCAGATCGGTGGGGCGGTAGTCGAGCAGCTCGTAGTCGAACGAGCCATAACCCTGGGTCACCGTCTTGAGCTTGTCGTAGAAATCGAACAGCACCTCGGCCAAGGGGAGCTCGCTGGTGAGCTCCACCCGCCCGACGGCCAGATAGTTGTAAGTGGTGTTGACACCGCGGCGCTCGCGGCAGAGCTCCATCACCACACCGATGTAGCGCTCCGGCATCATGATGGCGGCCTTGATAAAGGGCTCGGCGGCGCCGTCGATGTGATTGGGGTCGGGGAAGAGCGTCGGGTTGTCGACGGTGATCTCGCTACCGTCCTCGAGCGTCAGCTCGTATCTGACCGACGGCGCCGAGAGCAGCAGCGACAGCCCGTACTCCCGCTTCAGTCTCTCCTGCACCACATCCAGGTGGAGAAGACCCAGAAAGCCACAGCGGAAGCCAAAGCCGAGAGCTGTGGAAGAGTCCTTTTCGTAGGTCAGCGCGGCGTCGTTCAGAGCCAGCTTGTCGAGTGCCTTGGCCAGATCCTCGTAGTCGTCGGTCGACATCGGATAGATGGAGGAGAAGACCACCGGCTTGGCCTCCTTGTAGCCGGGCAGGGGCTCGGGCGCCGGCCGCTCGGCCGCGGTAATGGTGTCGCCGATGGCGATGTCCCGCACCGTCTTGATGCCGGCGATGACATAGCCCACGGCACCGGCGGCAAGCTGGTGGGCCTTGACCTGCTTTAGCTGGAGCAGACCCACCTCCTCGACCTCGTACTCCTTCTCCGTATGCATCAACCGGATGGTTTCACCCGGCCTGAGCGTCCCCTCTTTGACCCGGCAGAGCATGACCACCCCGCGGTAGGCGTCGTACTGGGCGTCGAAGATCAGGGCCTGGAGCGGTGCCTCGGGGTCACCTGCCGGGGGCGGCAGCTGGTGGACGATGGCCTCCAGCACTTCGTCGATGCCGGTGCCCAGCTTGGCCGAGCAGAGGACCGCTTCATAGGGGTCGAGCCCCAGATCCTCGTCGATCTCTTCCCGCACCTTTTCTACGTCGGCCGACGGCAAGTCGATCTTGTTGATCACCGGCACCACCTCGAGGTCGTACTCCAGTGCCAGATAGAGGTTGGCCAGGGTCTGTGCCTCCACCCCCTGGGCGGCATCGATCAGCAGCAACGCCCCTTCGCATGACATCAGCGACCGCCGCACCTCGTGCGAGAAGTCGACATGACCCGGGGTGTCGATCAGGTTGAGCTGATACTCCTGGCCGTCCTGGGCCTTGTAGTTGAGAGTCACCGTATTGCTCTTGATGGTGATGCCCCGCTCACGCTCGATGTCCATCGAGTCGAGGATCTGGTCACGGAACTCGCGCTCCTCGACGCCCCCACAGCGCTGGATCAGGCGGTCGGCCAGCGTCGACTTGCCGTGGTCGATGTGGGCGATGATGCAGAAGTTGCGGATGGTGTTCAAGGGCGCAGCCTTTCGGGGCCAGGTGTGGTGTGGTCGCTGGAGATGGGGGATTCTATCGTTAGAGGGCTTGAGGGCTATTGCCGTTTGTCTCGGCCGGCCGCTTCTTGACATGTCTTCGGCGATGTAGTTCGATGCGGGCACCATGGCTTGGATCAGGGTGATTCCCCCGGGGGAGGCGGAGGGGCTGTTGAAGCAGCTCTACAACGCCGCGGTCAAGCGGGCGGGGAAGGTCTTCAACATCATCAGCATCCAGAGTCTGCGACCCAGGGTGCTGCGCTCCTCGACCCGGACTTATCTCGAGATCATGCATTCGCCGGAGTGCGGGCTCACCCGGGCACAGCGGGAGATGATTGCCACCACGGTCTCGGCGGTCAACGACTGCCACTACTGAGCCGAGGCCCACGGCGAGGACCTCCGGGCCGAGGTTCAGGGACAGGCGGGTGCCGATGAGCTGGTAAAGGCGATCAAGGCCGATTACACCCAGGCCGACCTTACGCCGGCCGACCGGGCGATGCTCGACTTCGTGGCCAAGCTCACCTTGACACCGAACAAGATGGTGGAGCAGGATCTCGAGCCGCTCCGCAAGCACGGTTTCGACGACCACGCCATCCACGACATCGTCCAGGTCACGGGGCTGTTTGCCTACTACAACCGTCTGGCCGACGGATTGGGGATAGACCTCGAACCCGACATGCCTGGCCGAGGAATGTAGCGAGCCTAGCCGATCAGATCTCTCAGCCGGTCGGCGATCTGACCGAGCGGCAGGATCTCGTGGGCGGCCTCGAGCTCGGCGGCGGCCCGGGGCATGCCGTAGACCACCGAAGTGTCGGCGTCCTGGGCCAGGGTCTGAGCACCGGTGCCGGCGAGCTCCTTCATTCCCTCGGCGCCGTCGCTGCCCATACCGGTGAGCAGCAGAGCGACGACCCGCAACTCGGGGATGCGGGCGGCGGAGGAGAAAAGGACATCGACCGAGGGTCGGTGGGTGACGTCTTCGGGCTCGCGGGTGGCGACGACGCTCAGCTCTCCCGGACGACCCCGGATCACCAGGTGGTGCTCGGCGGGTGCGATGTAGACGGTCGAAGGCAGGAGGGGCTCGTTGCCCAGGACTTCCAGCACCGGTACCGGTAGTTGGCTGTTGAGCCGCTCGGCAAAGGCACGTGTAAAGCCTTTGGGCATGTGCTGCACCACGACTGCGGGTACGCGCAGCTCGCTGCCCAGATCCTCCAGAATCTCGCGGATCGCCACCGGTCCGCCGGTGGAGGCTCCGATCAGTAGCAGATCGCAGCTCGGGGCACGGGTGGGCCGAGGGCTGCTCACTCTGGGGTGAGCTCGCCTTTCGGGGCCCATGTGCTTTCGTTTTGGTGGGGGTGGGGCAGGTTCCGGTGGGTGGACATGAGCCCCGGTGACCAGAAGGATCTTGTCGATCAGGACCCTTCCCAGGGCCTGGAAGTCCACCAGCGAGTAACGCTGTTTGTCGATGAAGTCGACGGCGCCGCGGTGCAGTGCTTCGATAGTCAGCGGTGCCCGCTCCCGCGAATGGCTCGACAGGAGGATCACCGGCAGCGGCCTCTTCTCCATGATGCGATCGATGGTCCTCAGACCCCCCATCCCGGGCATGAAGAGATCGAGGGTGACGACATCGGGTTGCCAAGTATCGAGCTGGGTCAGCAGCTCTTCACCCGACGCCGCGGTACCGACGACCACGATGCGCGGTTCCTGTGCCAGCATACGCACCACCGCCTTGCGCATGAAGGAGGAGTCGTCCACAACGGCGACCCGGATCTTCTTCACTCGCTGGTCTTCCGGTAGGCGATGCACTTCCTGAGTCTGACCGGCTCGAACCGCGGTGTGACGCCTATGATCGACTCGGAGTGGCCAAGGAAGAGCAGTCCTCCCGGGCGTAGCGCGCTGACGAAACAGTCGAGAGCGCGGTGGAGTGCCGTCTCTGAGAAGTAGATCAAGACATTGCGGCAGAAAATCGCGTCGTAGGAGACCCGGCTGGGGTAGGTGTCGAGATCCAGAATATTGCCGTAGGAGAACCGAACTCCTACCTGCAAGTGGGGTAGGAGCTTGAATCGATTGCTTCCACTGCGGCTGAAATAGCTCTGGATCTGGCTCTCGCTGGTGCTGCGCAGCGAGTTGGGCCCATACTCGGCGGTCCGGGCAGCCTCGAGTCGTTCCAGATCGATGTCGATGGCATCGATCTGCAGCATCGATTCGCCGTCGGGGTTGGGATTCTCCTCTCCGAACATGCGGATGGTGTAGGGCTCCTCTCCCGAGGAGCAACCGGCGCAGAGAAGCCGGATGGTTCCGGGCGTCACGGCCTCTGCCTTGAGGTCGCCGATCACCTCGTCGAAGAGCGCCTCGAACTGCCGGGTCTCGCGAAAGAAGTAGGTCTCGTTGTTGGTGACGGCGTGCATGAGATGCTCGGCCTCGCTGTCGATGTCGTACTGGAGCACGAAGTAGTAATCCATAAAGCGAGGCAGACGCAGCGCCTGAACGCGGGGTCGCAGACGGGATTCGAGCAAGCGGCCCCGCTCGGCGGGGAAGCTGACACCGATGAGCTCGGAGATGAACTCGTTGAGGAGTTGGAACTCCTCGTAGGTCATCTGAACGGGGGGTGTCGTCACCGCTGCCTCATCCCTCCAACGCCGAGGCCGCACGCTCGGCTACCGCGGCAACCGGGTCGGCCGCCAGCTGGGCCAATGCCGCCATGTTCCTCTTACGGGTGAAACGTCCGAGAACATCGACGCACGATAATCGGACGAGCCAATCCTGGTGTTCGATAGCCTGGCGAAAGAACTCATCATCCTCTTCCGTCGCGCACGAGGCCAGTGCCTTGTAGGCGAGGCGGGCGATCTTCTCTTCCTCTGAAGCAGCAAGGGTCTGCAGTTGTTGTCTCGCCTCGGGACCGCCGATCTTGCCCAGGTTCTCGATGATGAGTACGAAGAGGAGCGGATTCTTGGCATCCAGAAGTCGGATGAGAGCGGGCACGGCCTCGCGGTCGCCGAGCTCTCCGGCGGCCCGCACCAGGTCGGGCGCGGGAAAGCGATCGAGCAAGGAGCGCAGTGTCGGCAACAATTCGCGCGAGCCCGAGGCCGTCGCCGACTGTGCCGCCAGCTCGACATACCGCTCGGGATCTTCCTCGAGCCATGTCGTCCACGGCAGCTGGCGCACGACCTCCGGGTGACCCTCGAGGCGCGAGATCACTTCGACCCGCTCCGCGGGCTCGAGCTCGACGATGCGGGCGACGATGTCCTCGGCGGGCTCCCCCAACAGGGCTTGGACCACCAGCCTCTCGGTTTCCGGCAGGTCCTTCCTCTGCTTCAATACGGCGGACAGGTGATCCCGCTGTTCCTCCAGGATCGGCTCGAGCCCGACTCTCTCTTCAGTGGGAAGACCCAGATAGAAATCCAACAGCGCCCCGGCTACCACCGGGCTCTTGATCTCACGCAGGGCTTCGATGATGGCGTCGAGAGACTCCACCGGCTCGTCATGGGTCAGAGCACGCGCCAGGGACTCGGGTGAGGCCGACCCAGGGTGTTTGGCGGCGGAGAGGAATCCCCAGAATCGCCAGGCGCCCGAGCGCTCGAGCAGGGTGTCGGCCAGATCGGTCCGCCTGCTCAGACAGCTGGGCAGGATGGTCGGTTCTTCACCCACGGAGTCGGCGAGCAGGTGGAGGGCTTCTGCGTCCTCGGGTCCGGGGCCCAGTGCCAGCAGACAGCGCGCAGCCGAGAGTCGCACAGCACGGTAGGGATCACGCAGGCGCTCGGCCAGGCTCAGCCGCAGCTCGGGATCGGATGGTGGAGGCTCGGGCAGACCTTCGACAACGTGGGCCAGGAGGCCGATCGTGGTTTCGGTATCCAGCTCGTCCTGGAAACGGAGCCAGTGCTCGCTGAGCGCCCGAAAGGTTTCCTCGCCACA
>SBFI01000365.1 GCA_006227875.1 Acidobacteriota bacterium | reverse complement strand
ACGGCTCCCGAGCCGGTCGTGCCCACCGAGGTGGTCGAGGAGGAGCCTCCGCCACCACCTCCGGCGCCGGTACCGGCTCCACCGGCCACCGCCCCGGCGACGATTCTGCCCGCCCCGCCGGCGCTCGGTCCGGGTCTCGTCTCCTGGCGTGACGATGGCTGCATCGAGTGCAAGACCGGTGAGTGGTCGGTAGTCTCGACGCTTGCCGTGGGCGCCGCCACACCGGGCTCCACAGGGGCTTGCCCCAGTGGAATCAGGGAGGCGGCACAACAGGCCGCCGAGAGCCTGGGCCGGTCGACCGAGCTGGCACAGCTGTCCTTTGCCGGTCCGGCGTTCGAGACCTCACCCGATGCCGCCCTCGCCGTTGCCGAGTCCGAGGCCGTCTCCGCCGTACAGAGTCTGCTCGCCCCGTTTGGCGGCGGCAGCTGTGGCGTGGTGGCGGCTGTGCTGCCGCAGGCGGGCCGTTTTGTCGGCTTTCAGTACGGTGCGGCGGACGACGAGAGCGGCGGCGTATGTGAGCCGGAGACAGAGTGCGCGATCGGTCAGAGCCGTTGGCTTGCCAGCCCCGAGATCGTGCGTGGCCCAAGCGCCACCGTGGTCTATGGCATCTTCCAGAACCTGTCCGTGGGGCGTGAGCGCCGCGCCGAGCTCGCTGTTTTCTTCAGGCCGCCGACCGCCTTCTGGAGACCACCGGCCCAGCGATAAGAGAGAGGCCTACGCTTCCAGCTCTCCGCGCAGAACCGTCACCGCCTGGCCACCGAGCACCACGCGGTCCTCGGTGGTTCGGGTGCGCACCACACCGCCACGACGAGAGGCCTGGTAGCCGAGGAGCTCGTTGCGGTCCAGCCGCTCGGCCCAGAAGGGGGCCAGGCAACAGTGCGCCGAGCCGGTGACCGGGTCCTCGTCGACACCGACCGCCGGGGCGAAGAATCGCGAGACGAAATCGAAGTTCGGTGACTCGGCCCTGCTGGTGATCATGACGCCCCGAGGGGCAACGCTCCGCAGCTGGCCAAAATCGGGTGCGGCCGCTCGCACCTCCTTCTCCGACCCGAGCTCGATCAGATAATCGAACCGATTCTTCCCCACCCACCTGGCGTCGACACCGAGCGCCATCAGCAGCTCGGGTGGCGGTCCGATTTCTTCAGGGCCCTGCTTCGGGAAGTCGAGCTCGATCCACTCCTCGCTGCGCTTGGCCGCCAACCGACCACTCAGGGTCCAGAACGAGATCTCGGCGGAACCATCGACAACACCGCGCTCCCACAGGAAGTGGGCACTGGCCAGGGTTGCATGGCCGCAGAGCTCCACCTCCACCTCGGGTGTGAACCAACGGAGATCGAATCCGTCGTCTCGTGGACGCAGAAAAGCTGTCTCCGACAGGTTCATCTCGGCCGCCACCTGTTGCATCCAATCGTCGTCCGGGTAGTCGGGCATAAGCGTGACCGCGGCCGGGTTGCCGCCGAACGGCTGCTGCGAGAAAGCATCGATCTGAAAAATCTCCGTCTTCACCGTTTTCTCCTCGTTGCTGGTAGGTAGCTCCAGAATACCCCTCGCCTCTTGACAATCCAAACCGATGAATGGAAAATTTGAACAATGGTTCAAAAAATCCAGGAGCGGGCACCGGCCGCCGACGCCAAGACCCTGCGCCCCAAGCGGCAGATTCTCGAAGCCGCCTCCCGAGTGTTCAGAAGGCGAGGACTCCATGCCACCGGCATGCGGGACATCGCCGCCGAGCTCGAGATGCACGTCGGCAATCTCTACTACTACTTTCGCAACAAAGAGGACCTGCTGGCCTTCTGTCAGGAGGATGCGCTCGCCGGTCTGCTCGATCTGGCCGGTCGCGTCCGGGCTACCGGGCTGCGCGCCGACGCCAAGCTCCACCGCCTCATCGTCGGGCACGTTATCCGTGTCAACGACGAGACACCGGGCGCGCTGGCCCATCTCGAAGTCGATGCGCTCACCGGCAAGCGAAGGCAGAGGGTTCTGCGGCAACGAGATTCCTACGAGGCCGCCTATCGGGAGATCATCGCCGAGGGCATCGAGCAGGAAATCTTCCGCCCGGTGGATGCTGCCGTCGCCGCGATGGCCATCCTGGGCGCACTCAACTGGACCGTCAAGTGGTACCGCCAGGACGGCAGGAGGAGCAGCCAGGAGATCGGTCGTGAGTTCGCCGACTTCCTGGTACGTGGCCTGCTGGAACCCGGCGTCGAGCTCGACGCCGAGGACGCCTCGGACACAGGCACACGGCGCGAAGCCCAGACCCCGCAGGAGGCCCTCGATGCCTGAGCAGACCACGACACTGGAACTGCGGATCAACGGTGAGAGGCGCGTGGTGGCCTTCCCCACTCATCACACTCTGCTCGAAGTGCTGCGCGAGGAGTGCGGCCTGACCGGCACCAAACATGGCTGCGAGCTGGGCGAGTGCGGGACCTGTGCAGTGCTGGTGGACGGGCGACCGGTCCTCTCCTGTCTGGCTCTGGCGGCCGAGATGGCGGGACGCGAGATCCAAACGGTCGAGGGCCTGCAGGAGGGCAACCGACTTCACCCCCTGCAACAGACCTTCGCCGACCTCAATGCCGCTCAGTGTGGCTACTGCACACCCGGCGTTTTGATGACCGCCAAAGGCCTGCTGGCCGACAACCCCCGGCCCAGCAGCGAGGAGATCCGCGAGGCTCTGTCGGGCACGCTCTGCCGCTGTACCGGCTATCACAAGATCATTCAAGCAGTGGAGGGTGCTGCCGCGCTGTCCGCCGGCGAAGATTGGACGCCGGCGGAAGAGGTACTCCATGGCACTCGCCTACCCGAGCGGGGAAGCGAATGAGGAGCCGTTTCGATGGCTGAGCCGATCGAAAGCGATCAGCAGGAAGAGATCCGGGACGAGCCCGGGCGTCACATCGGGCAGCCCTTCCGACGCGTCGATGGAAGGGCCAAAGTGTTTGCCGACGATCTCCACTTTCCCCGTCTCTGTCACCTCAAGCTGGTGCGCTCCACCGTCCCCCACGCCAAGATCGAGAAGATCGACTTCTCCGCCGCGACCGAAGTACCTGGATACCTCGGCTCGCTGACCGGTCGGCAGATGCCCAAGCCCTTTGGCATCCTGCCGGTCTCCCAGGACGAGCACGCTCTCTGCATCGACAAAGTGCGCTACGTGGGAGATCCGGTGGCGGCGGTGGCCGCCACCAGCGAGGAGGCGGCCTACGCAGCGGCCCTGCTGGTCGACGTCGAATACCAGCCGCTCGACACCATCGACAGTGTCGACACGGCTCTGGACGAGGAGAGGGATCGGATTCACGACTACGGCGACGGCGCCAACGTCCACAAGCGAGTGTCGATGCGCTTTGGCGATGTCGAGACCGGTTATGCCGAAGCCGATCTGGTGCTCGAAGACACTTTCTTCTACGAGGGCAACACCCACCTGGCCATGGAGCAGCATGCCACCGTGGCCGTGGCCGAAGACGAGGACCGGGTCACGGTCTTCTCGTCGACCCAGACACCCCACTACGTTCACCGGGCGCTGGCCAAGGTTCTGGAGCTGCCCCCTTCGCGCATCCGGGTGATCGCCTGCTCCAACGGTGGCGGTTTTGGCGGCAAGAGCGACATCTTCAACCACGAGATCGTCGCCGCCAAGATGGCCCTCGAGCTGGGGCGCCCGGTCAGAATCACGCTCAATCGGGAAGAGATCTTCTACTGCCACCGCGGCCGTCATCCCACCCTCATGCACTTGCGCACCGGCCTCAAGAAGGACGGCTCGATGACCGCCCAGCACTTGCGCACGGCGCTCGACGGTGGTGCCTATGGCAGCTATGGAGTGGCCTCCACCTACTACACCGGCGCGCTCCAGACCGTTACCTATGACCTGCCCCGCTACCGTTTCGACGGTGTCCGCTGCTTTACCAACAAGCCCCCTTGCGGCCCAAAACGGGGCCACGGCACTCCCCAGCCTCGGTTTGCCTTCGAGGTTCACCTCGACAAGGCAGCCCAACAGCTCGGTCTCGACCCGGCCGACCTGCGGCTGAGAAACCTCGCCGAGCCCGGCAGTGTCACCTCCAACTGGCTACAGCTCGGTACCGTCGGTCTGCGGCGTTGTATCGAGGCGGTGGTCGCCGGCAGCGGCTGGCGCGAGCGCTTTGGCAAGCTCCCCCACGGGCGCGGGCTGGGTCTGGCCTGCGGCTCCTATCTTTGTGGGGCCGGTCTCCCCATCTACTGGAACCACATGCCGCAGTCGGGTGTCCAGCTAAAGCTCGACCGCTCGGGGGGTGTGGCCGTCTTCTGCGGCGAAGCCGAGATCGGACAGGGCTCCGACTCGGTCCTGGCGGCCGTGGTCGCCGAGGTACTGGGTATCGAGCTCGCCGACATCCGCCTCTGCGTGGCGGACACCGATCTGACACCGGTCGACCTGGGGAGCTACTCCTCGCGGGTGACGCTGATGGTCGGTCATGCCGCCCACCAGGCCGCTGAACGGGCACGCATGCTCATCGCCAAGGCGGTGGCCAGACGGCTCGACGTGCCGTTGGAGCGACTCGTCTTTGCCGAGCGACGGGTCTTCGATGCCGCCGATCCGGAGCAGGGATTGAGCTTCGAGGATGCCGTCACCCTCGCAGAAGCCAAATGGGGCACTCTGGGAACGACCGGCTCGTACACCCCACCACGGGCGCCGGGAAAATATCGGGGCGCCGGTGTCGGCCCGTCCCCCACCTATTCCTACTCCGCCGCGGTGATCGAGGTCGAGGTCGACCCGGAGACCGGTCTCTACCGGCCGGTTCATGTCTGGATCGCCCACGACATCGGGCGCTCCATCAACCCGGTCCTGGTCCTGGGGCAGGTCGAGGGCTCGATCTATATGGGTCTCGGCGAGGCGATGATGGAGGAGCAGGCCTTCCGCTCCCTCCCCCGCCACCTGTCGAGCGCGCTGGTTCACAAAACGCCCTCTCTGTTGGAGTACAAGAGCCCGACCTTCCACGACATGCCGCCGGTGACCAGCTATCTCATCGAAGACCCCGATCCACTGGGCCCGTTTGGCGCCAAGGAGGTCGGACAGGGACCATTGCTACCGATACCCCCGGCTCTTGCCAACGCCGTCCACGATGCCGTCGGTGTGCGGATCGACCAGGTCCCGATCCACCCCCACATGATTCTCAAAGCCCTGGACGAGAAGGGTCGTGGCCGTCAGGCACGGTATGGGCCCGCTGCTTTCCCGGAGATCGACTTTGGCGAGACCCTGATCGTGCCGACACCGGCAGAGGGTGGAGACGGCCGCGCGCTCGACGATCCCGAGAAGAGAAAGGCGCATGACATGGTGGGCGAGACCGGCACCATGTCCAGTCGGGACGAGGCGCTCAAAGCCAAAGATCGTGCACTCACCACCAAATAGCCACCCAGGAACAACGAGCATTCGATGCTGAGACTTCCCCCCTTCGACTTCCACACACCCGGCAGCCTTGCCGAGGTCCTCGAGATTGTTGCCGGTGAGGGTCCCGAGACCCGTGTCGTCGCCGGTGGCACCGATCTGTGGCCCAACATGAAACGCAGGCACCAGAGAGCCGAACGGGTGGTGAGTCTGATGGCCATCCCCGAGCTGGCCGGTATCCACGCTCACAACGGTGAGCTCGCTCTCGGCAGCACCACCACCCTGGAAGACACAGTCCGCACTCGTGTGGTTGCCGAGCGCTTCCCCGCTCTGGCTCGGGCCGTGGCTTCGATCTCGTCGCCACCGCTGCGCAACATGGGCACCATCGGCGGCAACATCTGTGTCGACACCCGCTGCACCTACTACAACCAGACCGAAGAGTGGCGGCGCTCGATCGACTACTGTATGAAGGAGAAGGGCACCATCTGCTGGGTCGCCCCGAGCTCACCACGGTGCTGGGCCCACACCGCCTCCGACTCGGCACCGGTGCTTTGTGCGCTCGGCGCCCGCGTCGAGATGAAGTCGAAACAGGGCGAGCGGATCATCCCCTTGACCGACTTCTATCGCGACGACGGGATCGAGTATCTCGACAAAGCCGCCAACGAAGTGGTCACCCGAATTCTGATTCCGGACGAGAGCGACAGCACGCACTGTAGGTCGAGTTTCTGGAAGCTCCGGCGGCGCGGATCGATCGACTTTGCCGTCCTATCGGTCGCCGCAGCGGTCTGGACCGATGACGGCGACCGGGTGACCGACGCCCGGATCTACCTGGGCGCCGTCGGCTCCCGGCCGCTACCGGTAACCGGACTGGCCGAGTGTCTCGAGGGCAAAGTGTTGGATGAAGAGACCGTGTCCGAGGCCGCAGCGTTGGCCCGCAAGACGGCGACACCGATGGACAACACCGACTTCCAGGCGCAATGGCGGGGCGTCATGGCCGCCAGATACACCGAAGCGGCACTGGGAGAGATCGCCGGTCTCGAGCCCCGGGCGCTGCCACCCCCTCACCTTCTATAAGAAAGAAGAGTCAGAGAGAGGCCGGCATCGGGGCCGGACGAAGAAAGACCTCGCAGGGACCGTTGACCGGGTCCCTGCGAGGCTGCTTGGAGGAGAACCGGCCCCGGATCGAATCCGAGACCGGGAATGCGCTCGCCTAGAAGCTGAAGCGATAGGTGCCGATGTAGTTCCGCTTCGACTGCGGACGGAAGAACGAGGCGTTGCTGAACTCAGAGTAGAGCTCGTCGGTGAGGTTGGCAATGACAATACCGAGGGTATGTCTTTGCCTCCCACGCTCGTAAACCGTCACACCACCCGCCAGATTGTGGACCGTAAAGGCCGGCAGCTCCGCGCCGACGGCCGGCACCGGCTCGTCGGGATCGAAGGTCGACGGCTGGCTGAAGTTGTGGCGTAGCCTCCACTCCACCCAGTAGCGACCCTTGGGCTGGTCGTAGCGAACATAGGCGCTCAGCTTGCTGTTGACGGTGTCACCGGTAGGCGGGTTGTCGCTGTCGATTCTCTCGCCATCCAGATCCATGTAGTTGCCACCCAGAGAGACACCGTTCCTGAACCGATAACCGATGATGCCCTCGAAGCCATCGATGCGCAACTTGTCGATGTTGCGCTGCTGGACGACAAAGCGAGCCCCCGAGGCTTCGATGTCATCCTGGACATCGGGTGGCAGCGCCGCGATCTCCTCTTCGCTCAAGAAGTCCTGGATGACGCCGTTGTCGATCTCGTTGCGGAACACAACCAGCTCGAACATGGCGTTGCGCCGCAGATACTTGAGCCCGAACTCGATGTTGTCGCTCTCCTCGGAGACCAGGCCGGGATTGAGGATCTGGTATCCCTCCCCTTCCGGGGTCGGACCGTTGAACAGCCGCTCGACGATATTGGGGGCTCGAAAAGCGGTGCCGTAGGAACCGAGAATGTTCAGGTTTGGGGTGATGCTGTAGATGAGGTTGAGCGCTCCAACCAACGAATTATCGTCGAAATCCAGACCCGAGATATCCCAGTCGGGGGTCGGTTTGGCGTCGGTCGACACATCCTGGTAACGAGCGCCGATGGTGGCCTTGAACTTCTCGGTCACCAGAATCTCGTCCTGGATGAAGACTCCGTAGCTGGTGTTCTCAGCGTTGGGTGTGTTGGCCTTGTCGTCGGTCTCGATATCTTCTATTTCAAAGGGTGGGAAGGGGAACCTGATGGTAGTGGTCGTTACATTCTTGTCGGTGTTGAAGGAGTCGTCCTGGAAGATCTCGGCGCCATAGGTGAGCACGTGCTTCTGACCCACCAGCTTGATGAGCTCGGCGCGGGTGCCCAAGGTCTCGAGGTCGGTGAAGTTCAGACTGTTGATCGCCACCGAGGAGTTGGGTGCGCCCGGGAAGATCGGCCCGATGTTGATGTCGATGTTGTTGTTGAGCTCACGCTCGTTGTCCTGATAGTAGAGCTGGACCTCGGCGGTATCGGCGACGGCACTCTGCAAACCCGAGCCGATCCAGCCGAGGGTAAAGCGGTCGAAGTCCTGGAACGGATAGAGAATCTGCAACAAAAAGTCGTCACTCTCGCCGTAGGCCGTCGGGTCGACCCAGCCAAAGCCGGTTTCGTCGGCTCGATACCGATTGAAACGGAAGGAAACCAGGTGGCGCTCGTTGACCTCGTACCCGAGATAACCAAAGAGAGTGTTGTCGGTGAGTCCGGTGTCGTTGACCGGGGTCTCCTCATCCAACGTGATGTCGCCGAAGCTTCCCGACGGTGCATCATAGTCGCTGGCATCCCGGTAGGTGAGCCCCAGGTTGAAGGAGAACTTCCCCTGGCGACCGTCGAGCGTCAGGTTGCCACGCCCCATCGACGCGGCTGTCGCATAGCGCAGCCCAAGAGAGCCACCTAACCAGGAACCATCGCCGTAGGCCGGTGTCTGGCTAACCAGGTTGAGCACGCCGCCGATTGCGTCGGTGCCGTAGAGAACAGAGGATGGGCCCCGCACCACCTCCACCGTCTCGACACTGTCCAGATCGATGAGACCCGGGATCTCACCGAAGTCGGACTGGCGCCTGGCATTATTCATACGCAGCCCGTTCTCCATGAAGAGCACCCGCAGTCCACGCTGACCGCGGATGACCGGTCGCATCTGATTCGGCCCCACACCGTTGACATCCACACCCGGCTGGTCCCTGAGCAGATCCACTGGGTTGTCGGGCAACCTCTCTTCGATCTGTTTGGTGGTCACCACCGTCACCGGCGTCGAGATGGAAAATGCGCTCGACTCCCTACCGGTGGCGGTTACCGTCGTAGTGGCGAAGAATGACTCCATCTCTTCGTCGTCCTCGCCCTCTCCCTCGTCTTCCTCGTCTGTCTGATCCGACCCTGAATCCTGGTCGACCGCGGTGGTCGCGGTCGTCTCGACCGCAGTTTCCGCATTCTCGTCAGCCAGAGCCGCAAATGGCACCGCCACAACTACCAGCACCATTGCCAGAGCCAGCAGCAAATTTCGAAGTGTCATGATTTGATCCTTTCTAGAGTTTGAAGCTGGGGCTCGGTCAGGACTCTCGCAGGTAGCGGAGCTCTGCCAAAGACATTGAGCCGATAACCCCCATAGATGAAAAGAAGCCCTATCAACTCGGTGATGTAGAGGGCCTCCACATAGCCGGCACGCGTAAGAGATCCGCCGATGCCCGGTAAGATCGCCCCTATCGCGATCAAGATGTTCCCCAGATAGCGATGACGCAACTGTGGTGCCTTGCGAAAGCGCCAGGCTGACACAACGGCACCGCCTACCAGAAAGAAGACCGAGTAGAGGTTGATGAAGGGGCTGATCAGGCGGATCCACTGCCATTCGATGACCTTGCCGGAGAGCCGGTGGACCTCCGCCAATGAGGTGTCGAGCGGGGTGACAAAAACGAATACCGAAGCGACAGCGATCACACTGCAAACGATCCAAGCCGACCGATCGGCAAACTTGCGCTTCATGAGCAGATAGATAGAGCCTTGCGCCAAGGGGTAGCCACCGAGAAAAGCCCCGGCGACATACCACAGACGAAAGACAAACGGATTCCAACCTCGGATGCTGGTGTAGGCCTCGGTAAAAGTGCCAATACCATAGGTGACCATCCCTATACCCCACCACAGGAGGTGGAGCCCGCCACCCTTGGCTCGATAACGTGAGAACAACTGCCAACTGAAAATAACCGCACAGACCGTCGTGATCACCGGCAGATGCAGTACGGTGCGGTGAAGAGTCTCAAATTCCAATTTCGTGCTCCAAATTCTGGTTCTTCTGCCAATTCCCTGTCGTGCTGCGAGCTGCGCATTTGCCGCGACTGCGAGATGAAACGTCCTGTTTTGGTTCTTGGTGACCGGGATCGCCCTCTTTAGAGCCGGGTTCCCAGTCGTTCGGCTACGCCCAGCAACCGGAGAGCCGCTAGGGCCCTCCGCTCAAAGGCTGCCGAGATGGATTCAGGCAGGGGGTGGCCGACAGGCCAGTTGAAGCGTCCATCCGGTCCGCAGAGACGGACCGCCAGGAGCCTCGAGAGGTGTGAAAGTTGCCGATCGTTCGAGCGCCGGCTCTCCCAGAAACGCAGCTAACAAGGCGAGACAAACAGCCGCCATGGCGACGGCGACAAAAGTCGCCGGGAGCGCCAACATCAGACCGGCACGTTGGATATCCAGACTGGTTTCCACGCCCTCGGCGAGAGGCCCGTAGAAGCTCACGTGCAGCAGTAGAACGAGCAACCAGAAGACAAGCGCTTTCCTGCCCCAGATCAGCGGGACGCCTCTGCGGTGGAGGCGGAATAGTCCCAGCAAGAGCACCAGCGTCGCCAACCACCTGGCGGCAATTACCGGCTCGAACAGCGTCAGGTCGGCGACCCGCTGCCAGAGCAAGAAG
>SBFI01000420.1 GCA_006227875.1 Acidobacteriota bacterium | reverse complement strand
GGAGCCGGAGTATCTGCAGACGCTGATCGAAAAGGACGGTCTGGAGAAGGTCTCGATCCATGTCGACTCAACCCAACGCGGCCGGGAGGAGTGGAGCCCCTTTGTCACCGAAGAGCAGCTCAACCCGGTGAGAGATCGGTATGCCGACCTGATCCGCGACATGCGGGCGAAGACCGGTCGCAAGCTTCACGCCGCCCACACCGTCACGGTCACCCGGAAGAGCCTCGACCAGGTCGAGGACGTGATGCGGTGGATGGTGCGCAATCTCGATGCCTTCAGGATGGTGAGCTTTCAGCCGGTGGCCGAGGTCGGTAGAACGGAGGACGAGGCCATCTCGGACTTGAAACTCACCGACGTCTGGGATCGCATCTGCTCCGCCCTCGGCAAGCCCCTAAACCGGGACGCCATGCACTTCGGACACCCCGAATGCCACATCATGGTCCCTGTTGTTGTCGCTCGAGCCGGAGAGCAACACTGTGTTCTGGAGACGGTCCGTGCTGGAAAGCGCTGGGACCGTGCCTATGTTCGGCGCCTGCTGCGGGCGGTGGGCGGCTATTCGGTCCGCGGCAAGAGTCGGGCTGAAAACCTCCTGGGGATCGCCTCGTTGACCCTTCGCAGCCCACTTCTGCTTGTCGAGACGATTCTTTACGGTCTGTATCGAGCCTGGGGCGACCGACGGCATCTGACCGCTATCCTCCTGCAAGCGGTTCGGAGCCGAAACCTGAGCGTCAAACCCCTCGCCCTGGTGGTTCAAAATTTCATGAGCCCCTGGGAGCTCGAGACGCCCTTGGGGCGGGAGCGTCTCGCGGCCTGTACCTTTCGTGTACCTGTTGAGGGTGAGATTATCCCGATGTGCGAGCTCAATGCGACGGGTCTGCGATCGAAGCTCTATCCCGCGCCCCATCCGAGAAAGGTGGCTGGACAATGATGAAGAAGAATCTGTATCGCCGTCGCGTCGGTCTGGCGATTGTTTGCGCTATGGTGCTCGGGTCGATGTCGACCCTAGCTCGTGCCGCCGATTTCTCCTACGACGACTGGGGCGATGTGCTGGCGAAGTTCGTCGACGACAACGGTCTCGTGGACTACCAGGGTCTCGCTGCCGACCGACAGGCTCTCGACCGGTTCGTCGACCTGATCGAGACCACCGGTCCCAAGAGCGACCCGGAAGCCTTCCCCACCCGCGAGCATCAGCTGGCCTACTACATCAACGCCTACAACGCCCACGTCTTCAAAGCGGTTCTGGAGCTGTCACCCGATGCCAAGACGGTGTGGGGTGTCACCGGTACCGGATACGGGTTTTTTGTGCGCATGAAGGTGATCGTGGACGGCGAGAAAATGAGCCTTAAATCACTCGAGGACGACATCGTCCGCGATGGGTTCAAGGACCCCCGCATCCACGCCGCGCTCAACTGCGCCTCGGTGGGATGTCCACAGCTGCCTCCTGTGCCCTTCTTGCCCGAGCGGCTCGACGAGCAGCTCGAGGCCGAGATGACGAAGTTCGTCAACGAGGAGCGCAATTGCAAGATCGACGAAGCGGCCGGCACCGCCACGCTGTCGAAGATCTTCGACTGGTTCCGCAAGGACTTCGAAGAGTTCGAAGCAGAGCGCGGGGGTGGGGGGCTACGCGAGTACATCAATCGCTACCGGCCCGCCGACTCCCAGCTGTCCGCCGATCTGAAATTGAAGTTCGCCAAGTACGACAAAAGACTCAACAGGCAATAGTCGGATCGGGCCGGTGAGACCGATTTCGATCCCAATACTTCTGGTCGCCGCTTGGACGGTAGCGACGCCCATTCGAGCCGAGGTGCCCTCGGGCGCCGGCTGGCAGCAGCTCGAGACGGCCAACTTCACCGTCTTCAGTAATCTCGACGATGCAGCAACGACTGAGATCGGCCTCGATCTCGAACGACTGCGGGCCGTACTGGGGGAGATCTTCCCGCGGGCCGAGTTCGACTCGCCGCTCGACACTTTGCTCTATCTCTTCGCCGATCGCGAGTCCTTCGCGCCCTATGCGCTGCCCGGTGGCCAGTCGGGATACTTCGCACCCCACAAGCACGCCAACTTCGCCGCCGTGGTGGGCTCGACCCCCGACGACACCCTGCCCGTGGTCTACCGGCAGTATCTGCACGACCTGATCAACCACAACGTGCCCCAGATGCCGCTCTGGTTCAAGCACGGCCTGGCCGAGATCTTCAGCACCTTCCAGTCCGATGCATCGGTGGCGCGGGTGGCGCTGCCGATCGGTGGCGGGGAGGCGGAGAGGCTCGGTCTGCTGGGCGGCGAGACGATGTCGGTCTCGCAGGTGCTGGCCATCCAGGAGCTCCCTGCCAATGCAGAGCAGATGACCGCCTTTGTCCACGGCTCCTGGGCCCTGATGCACTATCTGCTGGTGGATGACGAGGAGCGATTCAGCGCCACGGGTCGCTTTGTCGACGAGCTGGAGGAGAATCCCACCTCGGAGGTGTCGATCGCCGAGATCCTGGGTGTGGAGGTCGAGACTCTACAAGCCGAGGTAGAGGCCTATCTGGGCGAGACCCCCTTGCCGCACCGGGAGATTCCGGTTCCTGCGGCTGTGCCCGCTGATGTGGGGCTGGCCCCGCTCGCGCCGGAGGCCGCCCTTTTTCACCTCGGAGATCT
>SBFI01000461.1 GCA_006227875.1 Acidobacteriota bacterium | reverse complement strand
AGGACTTTGGTGCCTGGAACGACGTCGTTGCCCTGACCATCGCCGTCATCAAGGCCAGTCTCGTGGTGCTGTTCTTCATGCACATCTACCACAGCGCCCGGCTGAGCAAGCTGGTGGTGGTCTCGGGGCTGCTCTGGCTCGTCATCCTCATCGGGCTGACGCTGAGCGACTATCTCTCCCGCGGGCTGGTCGGCCTCGCCTCGAGCTAGCCTCCTACTTGTAAAAGGGACGTACGGGTCGGTCAAAGGGCCTCGGCGGCAGCTTTGAGCTTCGCCAGGGCCTTCTTGACAGCTTCGTGATGCTCGCGGATGCGATCGTGGAGGCGCCGCTGTCGGTCGTGTTTGGCCTCGTTGTCGCGATGTACGTCGACAAGAGACTCCTGTACACCACTTCCCCCCAGCGCCTCGACACTCTGCTTCAGGCTACGGTTGTAGGCTTCCAGCCTGGAAGTATGCGCCGCGACAGCGTTGGCGTGAGTTTCGAGAACAAAGCGGTATTCCTCGACGGCCTCGCGGACTCGTGAGAGGTCCTCGACAAACCTCTTGTGGTCTTTCCGCCACTCCTCGATGGCGGCCTGCCACTCGGAATGGTCGCTCTCCCACCCCCGGTGATCGCTTTGGATCTCCTCGATACCCTTCACCTTCTCCACCATGGAGAGCCCTCCCACGAATCGGTACTCAAAACGCGCCGACGGCAGGGACCATTGTTGCCAGCGTTCCTCCAAGAGGGTCTCAAGAGAGTCTCGAAGCCGCTACCTCCTTTTGGGCGGTTTCCCGTGAGCAGAGGAGTGGGGGCCACCCTACCCATTCAGGTGGGAGCCGGCCGTCCCCACCGGTTGCCGAGCTATGATCGACACAGCTGACGGAGATGGCGCCATGAAAACAATCGGCCTGCTCGGTGGAATGAGCTGGGAGTCCACCATCCCCTACTACCGGATCGTCAATCGGCTGGTCGGCGAGCGCCTGGGCGGCCTCCACTCCGCACAGATTCTTCTCTACAGCGTCGACTTTCAGCCCATCGAAGAGCTCCAGCATGCCGGCCGCTGGGACGAAGCCGGTGAGATCCTCGCCGGGGCCGCCGGAAGGCTGGAGATCGCCGGAGCCGATTTCCTGGTCATCTGCACCAACACCATGCACAAGGTCGCCCCACAGATAGAGCAAGCCGTCGGCATCCCCCTTCTCCACATCGCTGATGCGACTGCCGTCGAGATCGAGCGGGCCGGGCTGAAACGGATGGGCCTTCTCGGCACCCGTTTCACCATGGAAGAGGATTTCTACCGGGGTCGCCTGGAGGACCGCCACCATCTAGACGTCATCGTCCCCAACGAACAAGATCGGCAGATGGTGCACCGGGTCATCTACGAGGAGCTTTGTCTGGGAACCGTCGACCCCGGATCTCGCCGCGACTACTCCCAGGTCATCGGGCGCCTGGCCGACGAAGGTGCCGAGGGCATCATCCTGGGCTGTACCGAGATCTCGCTACTGGTCGCCCCCCAGGATTCCCCAGTGCCCCTTTTCGACACCACGGAGATACACGCCCGCCGAGCGGCCGAGTGGGCGCTGGAAGAGGGCTTGAGGGCTTGAGGGCTTGGGGGTCGCTCATCACGGGACGGGGAGGCGGCCGATGGAGTCTTCGACCAGACTGCCGAGGTAGAGCATTCCCTCGTGCTCCTGAGCACTGCTGATCTGGGTGAAGGCGGCGGCGGGGTCCTGCAGGTTGTGCACCACTTCACCCTCGGCATTCAGCCCCAACACAAAACCGTAATTGCCGGGCGCCGGCAACAGCGACTCGGGGAGCCGCATCACGACCTTGCGCAGAAAGGGCCATGGCATCAACGCCTCGAGCAATGGCTTTCGCGGCGACACCAGTGTCAACCAGAAGATCCCTTCGGCGCCGGTCGAGATGCCGTCGGGAAAGCCGGGTAGGTTGTCGATCAAGGTGTCGGACTCTCCCTCTCGGGGTCCGCCGAGCCAGAGTCGTCGCACACGCAATTCGCCCATCTCGACTACCAGCAAGAAGTTCTGGCCGGGACTCACGGCGACCCCGTTGGGGTGCCGGAGTTGGTGGAGTAGAAGTCGCGTCTCACCGGTCGCCGGGTCGTAGGCGAGGAGCCGACCCCTGGCTCGATGTTCCATGAGGGAGTCTACGGACTGGTCGACAGTGAAGGCGAAGGACGAGTCGGTGAAATAGACCGTCCCATCGGCACCGACATCCACGTCGTTGGCCAGACGGAACGGAACGCCGCCAAATTGGCGACTCAGAACCGTCACCTGCCCAAAGGACGATATCTGATACAGGCCACCGGGGCTGACGCAGACCAGCAGATTTCCCAGACCGTCAACGTGCATACCGAGCGGGCGGCCATCGAGCTCGGCCATGACCTGGGGCTCGACACCGTCGGGTTGGAACTGGACGATGCGACCGTCCTCGTAGCCGGCATAGATCCGTCCGCCAAGGTCGATCGCCACGTCTTCAGATCCCACCCCAACACCCTGCGCCAGCCGCTCGACAGCCGCTAGGGCGCTGTTGGGCTCGTAGACCCCTACCAAATCGGGTGCCTTTGGTGGTGTCCAGGCCTGCGGATCGATGGAGACCGGCCAGAGGAAGAAGTAGAGGATCGAGAATACCAGCGCGGCGTTCACCACGCGGCGTACAAATCTCCAACTCATAGAAACCCTACTCCTTTGTCCCACCAGTCATCGGCTCTCGACCATCGATCATACCCTTGCGAAGGCCGGCCGACCGAGTGAGAATGCCTTCCATGTCCTTCCGCCCCCCGGAGCGGTTCAATATCGCCGATTACTTTCTCGACCAGCGGGTGAAGGAGGGTCGTGGCGATCGGATCGCGCTGCGGCTCGACGACCGCCAGATGACCTATGACGAGGTCCTCGTCCTGGCCAACCGGTTTGGACAGGTGCTGCTGCGGATCGGGGTGCAGCCGGAGGAGCGAGTCCTGATCGCACTGCCCGATGGCCCCGAGTTTGTCGGTTCGCTTTTTGGCATCCTCAAGGTCGGTGCGGTCGTGGTCATGGTCAATCCCGGCCTGGAACCGGAGGCGCTGGCCAGTCTGTTCGACTACTCGCGAGCCCGTGTCGCCGTCGTCGACAGTCGTGTCCTTCCCCGCTTCGAAGAGGCGCTAGACATCGCCGCCTGGAGACCGGGCCTGCTGGTTGTCGGCGACGCAGAGCACTCTCACCAAAGCTTCGACGACGAGCAGCAGCATGCCATCGGCGAGTTGGCGACCGCCCCTACCCACCGCGACGATCCGGCGATCTGGCTCTTCTCCGGCGGTACCACCGGGCGGCCAAAGGCGGTGGTCCAGACCCACAACTCGTTCGCCAATACCACCGAGTGCTATGCCAAAACCGCTCTCGGTTACGGTGAGGACGACATCACCCTCTCGGTTCCCAGGCTCTTCTTTGGTTACGCGACCGGCTCCAACCTCTTTTTTCCCTTCTCCGTGGGAGCCTCGGCGGTTCTCTACCCCGAGCATCCCACCGCCGAAGTCGTGTTCGAGAAGATCCGGTCCCACCGTCCCACGATTCTGGTCAACGTGCCGACGATGATCAACCGGATGGTGCAGCACGCCGACGCCATGTCCGAGGATCTCTCCTGTCTCCGTTTCGCCACTTCGGCCGGCGAGGCGCTTCCCGCACCCCTCTACCGGAGTTGGCGCGAGACTTTCGGAGTCGAGCTTCTCGATGGTCTCGGAACCGCCGAGATGTGGCACATTTTCATCTCCAATCTGCCGGGCGAGGTGCGACCGGGCACCTTGGGCCGCCCGGTACCCGGGTTCGAAATCGACATCCGAGGTGAGGATGGAGAGTCGCTACCCGACGGCGAAGTGGGACGCCTCTGGGTGCGGGGCAACTCGCGGGCTATCGGCTACTGGCAGAACACGAGTCAGACCGCCGAGGCTTTCCAGGGCGAGTGGTTTGTCGGTGGTGATCTGGTGAGCCGAGACGAGGAGGGCTACATCACCTACTGCGGGCGAGCCGACGATGTGCTCAAGGTGGGTGGCAAGTGGCTCGTACCCCAGGAGGTCGAAAGCTGTCTGATGAAGCACCCGGCAGTGGACGAGTGCGCCGTGATCGGCGTCGAGACCGAGGAAGGTCTCACCAAACCTTGGGCCTTTGTGACGGCCAAGGAAAGCTCACCCGATCTCGAGCAGACACTCAAGCAGTTTGTCCTCGACCAGCTGGAGGCCTATAAACACCCGAGAAGAGTCGTGGTGGTGGGCAGCTTCCCCCGCACCCACCTGGGCAAGATCGATCGTGGAAAGCTCAAGCGGACCGCCGAGAAGGAGTGATCGCCGGCCGGCCGCGACAGTCCGAGCTAGTCGGCCGATTCCCGCCGGCTGAATTGGCGAATCGCCGAGACACTCGACGAAGTAGAGACCAGGTAGGGGACGAGTACCGTCAGCGCCATCTTTGCCAACCGTCCCGAATCCACCTCCTGGCGGAGAATGGCGTCGCCGTGGTTGATGGCGATGAGGATGCCGCCCACAATGACAGCGTATTTCAAACCACGTGCGACTACGGGTGGTGAAAAGGCGATCCGGAGCCAATCCCTCACGACGAGGACCCTCTCTGCCGCGGCGATCTCAGAGACGCCCACTTGACCGCGCCTCTCTCGCTCAGGTCCGGCCAGACTTCGGCGGGGGTCTCATCGAAGACCATGTCGGCGTCAGCCGGCAGTACTTCCCATCCTCCGCGCGCCACCTCGGCATCGAGCTGCATCGGCGCCCAGCCCGCATGACCGGCGAAGATCCGAAATCTCCCCGCCTCTCCTTCAGCCTCTACCAGCCGTCCGAGCAAGCCTCGGCTGCCGCTCACATAGACATCGTCGAAGACGGGGTCCGAATCCTCGGGGCGGTCACTCGATTGCACCAGCATCAACATCTGGTAGGTGGCCACCGGGCCACCGACCCAGACGGTCTCCTTGCGGTCTTCGAGCCCTTCGACATCGGGCAGCGCCGTGGCGATACTCAGCTCGGTCGGGCGGTTGATGACCAGACCCATGGCACCCATCTCGTTGTAGTCGAGAAGGAGCACGACCGTCTTGGAGAAGTTGGGATCCCTGAGATCCCGGCTGGCAACTAGAAACCTCCCCTTTGCCAACTCCAGACCCGAGTTTCGACCCCGGAGCGTCGGGATGGGCCGGAGCAGCTCATCGGGGAGGCTCCCACTCCGGACTGCCGCCTCGGACGTCGGGAGCACCGGCAATAGAACAGGCAACAACAGGGCCATGGCTGCGAGCATCAGCCCTTTGAGAGCTCTTTGCGCGCCATCGCAATGACAAGACCGATTCATCGAGACTCCACTCTTCTAGACGTGTCTGCTACCCCAACGGATTTCCGTTACATCGACAGATGCTGGCCCTATCGTATCGCCCCCGCCGCCCGGCGAGCCATCGACTTCGGAACTGTGGTGCCCTCTCTTCTGCACGCCAGGTCCCCGTCTCACGGCTCCAGATCGACGCGATAGCTGAGCATGAACTCGAGGAACCTGAAGACTTCGACCATGTTCTCGCCGGTAAAGCGGACACTGTGGGCCGTCGTTCGCTCGACGCTCGGCAGATAGGCCAGCAGCTCGGCAGGACGGTAGTTCTTGAACGTGACATCGAGCCGGATCGGCGTCGGCAGCACATGCGGCTCGAATCGATCGAGATCGTGCAACGCGTCCCGGACCTTCTCCCGGATGAGTGTCTGGGCTGCCCCGGGCGTCAGGGTGGCGGCGGAATGGAAGCTGATGGCCCGTTTGACGGCGGCCCCCTCGACGCTGCCCAGCAGTCGCCTGGTCTCCTCCACAGTGACGTCATCGCCCGAGATCATGACCACCGGGACGCCGAAGTGACCCGCCAGAGCGGCGTTGAGTCCCGCCTCCGACATCGGTTGCCCGTTGAGCTCCACCGCCGCCAGTCGAGCGCTCGACAGGGTGTGGGCCCGCACACCGGCCGGAGTGGTGGTGGCGGCGTGATAGCCGATGAAAACGGCGGCATCGAAGGTGGAATCGATGCCTTCCATCATCATCAGCGGCCGCGGCCAGGAACGGATGACGGTGACCTCCTCCGGGAATCGGTCGAGGAGCAGGTTTTGTCCGTTGCCGTGGGAGTCACTCACCAGGATCTCGGTGGCCCCGGCCTCCCTCGCCCCTTCGATCGCCGCCAGGACCTCAGCCGTCATCATCTCTCTGAAGCGCGGGTACTCGAAGCCGTCGGGTCCGAGCTGCTCGGGTGTGACGGCTCCCGCCACCCCCTCGAGATCGGCAGAGATGTAGACCTTGAGCTCGGCTCCGGCCCGGGTGCCGCTCAGGACGAGTCCCGCAAAGACAACTGCCAGCCAAACAACCTGCCGCAAACGACGCATTCCTCAACCTCTCTTTCTCCGCTTCATGCTTACCAAGCTCGGACCTGCTCAGGCTTTCATCAGACCGACGACTTGATCCACGATGGCTTCCACCACGTCGAGTCCACGCGCCTCTTTGTCGCACACCGGATCATATGCGGTCAACGCCACCGCCCCGATGCGCTGACGCTGCCCCACGACGGCGATGACTTCGAGCAATTCGTCGAGCTCGAGCCCACCCAGGGCGGCAAACGGATTGGCCCGTAGAACCGAGGGGTCCAGCACATCGAGATCGACATGGAGATAGGTGGTGTCGATCCCCTCCGACATCCTGTCCAGGTACCCGCTCATGCTCAGAGCAACCGACTTCCCACCTCGGAGATCTTCCGTCGAGACCCGGGTGACCTTCGAGTCCGCCAGCAGACGCTCCTCCTCCGGATCGAGATCCCGTGCACCGATGAGCACCACATTTTCGTCGCTGATGGCTTTGAAGCTCGACATCGAGGCGGCAAGACCCGACCAGCAACGACCCGTCAACATCGCCAGCACCATGCCGTCAAAGAAACCCGACCCCGAGGTCTCGGGTGAATTGAAGTCGCCATGGGCATCGAACCAGACGACTCCCGTCGATCCACCGGGAAGGGCGCTCAGAGTACCGAGGGCAGCCAGATAGCAGTTGCCCGTCAGCAGCACCGGCAGGGCGTCCGCCACCAGCGCTCTTGTCACCGCCTCGTGGGTCTGCCCCTGCAGCTCCACCGCCCGTCCCAGCTCGGTGAAGAATCCCTCCGACGCGCGGATCTCCACCAGATCCACCTGCCGATCCTCTCGTGCCAGCCGGTCGAGCAAACCATGCTCGACAAAGTGGAGAGGACCCCTCCCCATACGCTCACCAAAATGACCCGCGTCGTAGGGCACTTGAATCACACTCAGCTTCATTTGTCTTCCGATCTCGCCCGGACCTCCCTCAACTGGGCCTTGATTCGCCCCGCCTGGACCGCCATCACCACCGCCTGCACCGCACCGACCTCCTCGTCGCTGATCCCCTTCTTCTTGGCCACGCCAAGATAGTCCTCCATTCATGGGTAGCAGCCCACCGACATGGCCGTGGCCAGATGGATCATCAGAGTGGTTTTGGGGTCCAGGATCTTGTTGAATCGCGCCGCCTTGTAGAACTCGTTGAACGACTTGTCCTGCTTCTCGGGAATCATGCACTCCTCCTCTCGAACTCGGTAAAGAACGGTCTTGGCGTCCTGATTCCTCTCAATAGCTTCGAAACAGCTCGGCGATCCACTCGGGCTCGCGCGGCTCCTCCTCGAGCGCCATCTCCTTGGCCAACGCCCAACGGTGGAGCCAAGAGAGCACAGTCTGGTCTCATCCGTAACAAGCGTACCAACACCCTGCTGTACATCCGCTCATCATCGACTCTCGCAAACTAGAACCGGGAGAAGGAACTGGGTCGAGGACTTCCAGGTCCGATTAAAGAGAGCGTCCCCGCAACTCTCGGGAGACGGATCCCAACAGGAGCGCTGGGCTCGAGATCGCGGCGGCTCGACCCGGATCAGAACCGGGTGCTGCAGACGACGACGGTGGAATTCCTCGATGTCGAATGAACCAAAAGCAGCACCATGAGGAGGAAGGCCGGGTCCGAGCCGCCGCTCACATCTACTTGGACCCGGGCGGTGGCTCTCGGGTTCCCGACCGAGTGGCCTGTCAGTGGATGAGAACGTCGCCGTGGCTGCTCGGCGCCGGCAGATGGCTCAGTCTCCTACCGATGGACCAGATGACGGCGATCAACGCGTTCTTGACGACCGCCACCCGCTGGAGGAAACGGTCTTTGGTCAGACCATCCAGATAGATCCGCTGCGCCACCGTCACCCGCTCCAGCGGTTCCCCAATACCCGAGAAGTCGACACTCATATTGAGCAGTCTGAAGCGCAGTTCCCAGAGAATGGCATCCTTGACCTCGGACGGCAAAGCCTCGAAGTGCTCGCGGTGGTCGGCGGCCACGACCACCGTCGCCTGAATCCTCACCTGGTCGGCAGGACTCTTTGTCTGCCCCACCAACAACCGTCGCTGTGCCGGGTCCTCCGCCTGCACCAACCAGGAAGCTCCCTCGTGAGCCTTCTCCGACAGGCTCCATCCCTCACCCATCAGCCAGGTTTGCACCTGGTCGCGTACTTGCTCGGGGCTGTAGAGATCTTCATTGTCAGGCATCTTCACCACTCCTCTTCCGGCCAGGCTCATCTCAGCCGCCACTCGAGGACAGCCGACGCCAGTATATTCCTCGACCGGTCGGATTGGATTTCTAGAGCAGCTCGAAAGGGGAGCCGACCTCTCGCTGCTCGCGAAGTGTAGCGACGGCCTGGCCGAGCTTGTCGCTCGCCCGCTTCTTGAGTCTCCTCATCGAGGCAAACCGAAAGGGCCAACGGCATTCGAGAGCTCGGCGAAAACGACGGCTGAAGAGTTGCGGATTCTCGGCCACCGCTCCCACCAGAAGAAAGGTACAGTTCCTGAGAATCAGATCCTTGAGATCGGCGTAGCGCGGTGACGAGAAGCGCTCGGACGACTCCACTACCCGGTGCATGAATCGGTAGAGCCGACTCGTGGGCCCATCGAGCGTCCCACGTTCGGCGTCCCGGGTGAACAGTGTCGCGTGGCTGGCCCCGCGGTCGGCAGAGACGTCCTGGAGGTCGTCAAGCAGCTGCAAGAATGCACCATAGCCAAAGCAGAACTCGGCCTCCGAACGGCTTAGGTCGCCCGCCGCGAGGTACCCGTCCGCAAGCACCGATGCCCCTCCCTTGGCGACGCTCAATCCGAGAAGCTGCTCGTCATCGAGTTGCTCTCCCCCAGCCTGCTGCTTCAAGCTCCCGACCTGGGCTCGATGGATCGCTTGCAGGCTCGAGTAGACCGCGGGTAGCTCGTCTCGAGGCAGCTGGTCCTCGATCATTCCCACCAACCGGAAGATCTGCTGCTGCCGGTCGTCGACAGAGGCGACATCTTCACCTCGAAGGCGTCGCTCCAACTGCCGGTTCAGGCTGCCTTTCGACTCGGCCGCCACGTCCGGGTCATCCAGGTAGTTATCGGTGTAGGGATAGAGCATGCTGTAGGCGAAGATGGCCGGTGAGAAGGCTATTTCCAGGTCGAGGAGCATCTGGATGCTGTTGGCTATGCAGACATTTCTGAGTGCCTGCCCCAGATCGGCATCGCTGATCGACGGGTCGAACTCGCGGGCGGTGCGTGCAAATTCGACCGTTGTGTCGAAGAACTCGTCGGCGACCAGCAGCTTGCGGTAGCCCGCAGGCCATCCAAGCCGTTTCTCCCCAAAGCCTCGTACCTTCTCCTTGAGATGAATCCGCCAACGAAGCCGGTCTTCCTTCTCGACCGGGTAGGCCTCGACATCCTCGGCCAGCTCGTCGATGAGGCACATGGCGGCATGCACGTTTTGCCGCCGACGGCGCCATGTCGAGAGCTCACCGACTACCGGTGTCTCGGAGTCGATACTCAGCCAGAGATCGACGAACCTCGACTCGTACTCCCGGAGATCCTCCCAAAAGCGCCCTTCAACGACACGAGATGGCTTGACAATCAGCTCGGCTGTGAGTGGTTGTGCGTTCAAACGAACCTTTCCCCGTCATCTATCCCTACGCGGCTCGACCCCCTTCTATTCTCCCTACGCAGGGCCGTCCCCGCCTGTTTCAGCTCACGATCATCTCCCGGTCGGTTACACTCGGGTAGCGGGGGGAGACGGAAATGAGGACCGCTCGACTCGTTCTGGTCGGCTTGGGCCTGTGTCTCGCACCTTCCTGTCTGTACGCCCAGATCGGACCGGTCACGCTTCAGTTCAGCTTCTCCAATCCGGGTGCTCGAAGTCTCGGGTTCGGTGGCGCCTTTGTGGGCCTGGCCGACGACGCCACCGCCGCATTCGCCAATCCGGCGGGTCTGGTCCAGCTGTCACGACTCGAGGTCTCGATCGAAGGCCGCTATTGGCAGTACTCGACCCCCTTCACCCTGGGGGGAAGGCTTTCGGGCGAGCCCACCGGTATCGGCATCGACACCCATCAGGGGCTCCGCTTCGGCACCTCGAGCGACGATCTCGCCGGGGTCTCTTACCTCTCCTTCGTCTATCCCATAGGCAAATGGTCGGTAGCGATTTACCGTCACCTGTCGGCGAAATTCGAGTTCACTACCCGAACGCTCGGTTTCTTCCAGGTGCCGGATCCGCCTCTGGCCGGTATCGAACGCCGCCAGGACCTCCTGACCCAAAACGAGCTCGAGAGCACCAACTACGGCCTGGCCGCCGCCTATGCCGTAACCGAAGACTTCAGTCTGGGGCTGGGGCTCGTCTACACGCAAGCCGACTTTCGCAGCTTGAACGAGGAGTATTTCCCGGCCAGCGGTCTCTTCGCCCCCAGCACTTTCGCCCCAGAGACCCTCATCGACTACGTTCAAGTCACCATCGACGACTCGGATCTCACTTTCAATCTCGGACTTCTCTGGCACCTATCCTCGCGCTGGACACTGGGCGGTTTCTACCGCCAGGGACCGGAGTTCCCCATGCAGGGCCAGCTCAGGCTCGGGCCGGCTTCGCACTCCACAGGAGAGGACGTCGACCTCGATTTTGCGTCGCCTCTGGGCTTCCCAAACGTCTATGGTCTGGGAGTGGCCTACAGGTCAGCGGGTGGATCGACCACCGTCAGCTTCGAGTGGGATCGGGTGGAGTACTCCAGGATCATCGACAGCATTGAATCCGACGTCATCGACACCGATGACATCGCGCTCGATGACGGAGACGAGCTGCACCTCGGATTCGAGTACGCCTTCCTCTCCTCCAGCCCGATCGTGGCCCTGAGGGCCGGTGCCTGGCTCGACCCCGACCACCGCATCCGCACCAGTGGAACCGAGGACGACCCGCTGGGACGCGCCCTCTTTCAGGAGGGCGAGGACGAGATTCACCTGGCCCTCGGCATCGGCCTCGCCTTCAAGAACTTCCAGGTCGACTTCGGTCTCGATTTTTCCGACCTCGTCGACACGGTCTCTCTTTCGGCCATCTACAGCTTCTAGAGCTGGTAACCGAAGCGGCTTCGAATCACCTGTCAAGGAGAGGCGACAAATGGTACGATTCCCCAAAACCCGATAACGGCGTTTGACAGCGCGAGCGCTCCACGGTCGGAGCGGCTTGCCAACACGGAGGAGGAATCCGATGCGCAGAAAGCTCGTTCTTGGAATCGTTCTTGTCGCCCTGGGAGTCGTGGGTATCCTTTACGCCCAACAGAAATACCCCGACGCCTCGGATCCGACCGTTGTCCTCGACAACGACCAGGTCGTGGTGCAACGAGTAGAGATGTCGCCGGGAGAATGGGTCGGAGAGCACTCCCACAACGGCGACCAGGTCGTGGTCTCGCTGAGCAACATGAGCCTCATGTACAGGGAAGGTGGAAAAGAGACAAAGAGAACGTTCGAGGTCGGGGAAGTCATGTGGGTCGAGGCCGGAACACACGATCACAAAGCGTTGACCGAAGGCGCGGCCATCCTGGTCACCGTCAAGTAGGCGGCAAGAGCTAGATCAATTCGCTCTCTGTGAGCGACCTGCCATCGAGAAGCCTCCGGGGGCCAAAGACGGAGAGGTCCAGGGTGGGGTCTGTCCCGGTGATGAGCTCCGCCAGATAGCGCCCCACCGCCGGGGCCTGCTGAAGCCCGTGCCCCGAGAAACCATTGGCGAGATAGAGGCCGCCCAACTCGGGCCACTCGCCCAGGATGGCGTTGCCGTCGAAGGTATTGACCGCATAGAGACCGGCCCAGCCCCGCACCACCCGCAGCCGATCGAAGGCCGGGACAAACGCGGCCAGCTCGGGCCAGAGCTGCTCGGTGAACCGCTTCTCCTCCCAGACGAAGTCGAATCCCACTGGATCTTCGGCCAGCGACTTGCCCACCAGCAGCCGGTCTTCGCCCTCGCTGCGGAAATAGAGCCCCGAGACCAGATTGACCAGCGGCAGGGGTGTCTCCGGTTTGACCTCGGTATCGACGACAAAGACCTGCCGCTTGACCGGATCCACCGGTAGCTGGACACCGGCCGTTGCCGCCACCCGCGCCGCCCACGCCCCGGCACAGTTGACGACTATCGGCGAGGCGAGTGTCTCGCCCGTCGCCAGTCGCGCACCAGAGACCTTCCCGCCCCTCGTGGTGATCTCGACGACCTCCCCTTCCACATAGTTCGCACCCAACGAGTTCGCTTTGGCCCGGTAGCCCATCAGCAAGGCATAGCCATCCAGATGACCGTCCCCGGGCCCAAAGGTGGCACCCTCAACACCGGTAGTGTCGAAGAGGGGGAATCGTTCCCGGATTTGTGCCGGTGACCACCATTCCACCTCCCCACCCAGCTGGCGCTGGAGAGCGAGGGCTTCCTGAGCCGGCGCCCGTTTTCCCGCGTCGACGAGAAACAGGTTGCCCTCACGTTTGAAAGCGACGTCCGGGGCCGTTCCCTCGACTGCCATCTCCTCGGCGAACCGCTCGAAAACCTCGAAGGTGTACTGGGAGATCTGGATGTTCTGTTGCAGGCTGAACTGGATGCGGGCGTTGCCTACCGAAAGCGCCGACGAGGCCCGGGCATATCCGGGGTCCGACTCGATCACCGCCACCGACAACGTCGGATCGGTGGCCAGCAGGTGGTAGGCAACCGAACACCCCATCACCCCACCACCCACGATGATCGCGTCGAATTCTTGGCGGCTCACGCGTTCTTGGTTCCTCCTGTCAGGACCATATCTCGATCACCCGACCACTAGTCGGAGACGTCGCTTGCCGCATGGCTGCGCGCCTCCCGGACCAGCTCGTCGACATTGTCACCGGTGAGACTCTCGAGAAACTTCACCAGCTCGGCTTCTTCCTGCTCGGACAGACCCAAAGGTTGGATCCTTGGATCAACACCCTCGTGGGGAAACCCGCCCTGGTTGTAGAACTCCACCACCTCGGCGAGGGTGGCAAGGGAGCCGTCGTGCATGTAGGGGCTGGTCAGGGCCACATTCCGCAGGATGGGGGTTTTGATCTGCCAGCGGTGGGCCGGATCGTGGGTCACCTCGTAGCGACCCGGGTCGTCACCCGCCCAGGCCACCCCGGTGTCGTGAAAGTCATGATCGGTAAAGAGGGCCGCCTCTTGGGTTACCCGGTGGCACTCGCCACATCCGGCACCACCAAAGAAGAGAAAGAAGCCTCTCTTGGCGGCCGGGATCACGGCATCCGTCTCGCCACCAAAATACCAGCGATCGAAAGGAGAGTTGGCCGAAAGGAGGGTGCGCAGATAGGAGCCGAGGGCCCGGCCGATGCGCTCGGCGCTGGGAGGCCCCTCGAACGCCTCCTCGAAGCGGCCCTCGTACTCGGGCAGCAACTCCACTCTGGCCACCATCGCGGCCAAGGAGGGGAAGGCCATCTCGTCGGGATCGACCAGAGTCTCGAGGGGTTGGAGGTCGAGCTCGGGCTGCCGGCCGTCGTGAAAAAAGGGCGCCGCAAAGGCAACGTTGAAGAGGCTGGGTGAGTTTCGCCGCAAGATCTTGCCGTGGTTACCCACGGCTGTCCGCGTTTCATTGGAGGTAAAACCCTGCTCCGGGTGATGACAGGCGGCACAGGAAAGATCTCCACCCGACGACAACCGCTCATCCAAAAACAGCCTTCTACCAAGACGGATCTTTGCTGCTGTCGGAGAATTCTCTTCCGGAAGAGGAACAGACGGCAATCCCAGCGGTACACTCTCGATTCGGGCCAGAACCTGCCGATCGATCTCGCCAAGCTTGTCGCTTTCTGAACCAGCGCCCGTTTGGGCGCCGAGTGTCAGCAGCCAAGAAGCAACGGTGAGACCGACAATTCTGACCAGCAACAACCTATTTCTCGGGTCTGCCGCTCAGGGCCATTGCCACACCCAGCCCCAGGTAGACGCTGCCGGTCAAATACCGCTGAGCCCGTCGGACCTTCTCGTTGGTGCGCAACCAGCCGCCCACCGTGCCGGCTAGCAGCGCATAGGTACTGTCACTCATCAACCCCAGAGCCTCGAACAGAAGCCCCAGGCCGAGGAACTGGAGAGCGACATTTCCTCTGGCGGGGTCGACAAACTGGGGCAGAAAAGCGAAGAAGAAAAGCGCCGCCTTGGGATTGAAGAGGTTGACGATGACGCCGTCGCGGAAGATCCGCCACATCCCCCTGGGGCTGTCCGACACGCTCGGCGCCGCGTTGTCCCGATTCAACAGCGTGCGAAGACCGAGGTAGACAAGGTAGCCGGCGCCGATCATCTTGACGATGCCAAAGGCCGTGGCCGACGAGACAAGGATCGCCGACAGTCCCAGGGTGGCCGCGAGCACGTGTACAAAACCGCCAACGCTCAGCCCGAGCGACGAGACAAAGCCGGCCCTGGGGCCCTGCTCGATGCTCCGTGCCACGACGTAGAGAACGGCCGGTCCCGGTGTCACCAGCAGCACCAGGGCGGCAGCTACAAACAGGACGAGAGTCGACGGCTCCGGCATTCAGGTATTCCAATCCGACGGGCGATATCAGCAGTTTGGAGATACTAGTACGGACCTATCGCTGCGGAGGTTCAGGTTGCTCATGGACCGTGTGGGTGATCGGTAGCACCGTGGTAGCCGCGGTGTTCCTCGTAGCGCGCGATCTGATCGTCGGTCAGGGTTGCCGCCATCTCGAGATGGGCCCGAAGGTGGGCCACGCGCAGCTCGCCCTGGAGCACCGCGATCTCGCCCACCACCGCTTCGAGCGACTCCCGCGAGACGATTCCCTGGGCAAACAGACCGTCGAGCTGCTTTTCTCGGTCGACGATCTCCCGACCCAACCTCTGGGCCTCCTCCTTCATCTCCTTGAAGATCTCTTCGGCGCGCCTGCGTTGTTCGCTCGCCAGCTCCAGCACAGTGGCAAGCTCGAGCACGTGCTTTGGCCCCGGGTAGCGGTTGAGCTCTGCCGGTAGGGCAAATCCCATTCCGTCGCCGGCCAGGTAGCCGGCCACCTGTTCGGCCGAAAGCGCCGTTATCTCGCGCTGTTCCAAACCCATGTAGGGCGAGTGCTGGGCATGGAGCCCGCCGAGAGCGACCAGCAAGACAGTCACGACCAAGGCTCCCGTGAGTCTTCTCATCCGGCACCTCCTTCGGTGTCTATCTCATCCCCCAGCAGCGGCGGTGGGATCGGTGTGTATGAGTGTGAGAACAAGCTGCGTTAGTCTACATCTCCTAGGGAATTGAACCGAGGGGGACTGTCGATGCTGAGCGAACCAAGAAAAGTCGCACTATTCCTCTTGTTGCTGCACCTTGCACTCGCCCCGGTCGCCGGCGCCCAGCCGCCATCCTCGATCGTCCGTCTCTACCGGGATCTGACCCGGATGGCGGCACTCGATCTCTTCGACGGTACGGTCCTGGTGGCCCGGGGTGAGGAGATCATGCTCTACCAGGGCTACGGCCTGGCCGATCGCGAGAACGAGATCCCATTCGCTCCCGATACGATCTCCACCATCGGCTCGATCACCAAGCAGTTCACCGCCGCGGCGATACTCGCGCTCGAAGAGAAGGGGATACTCAACGTGGAGGACCCACTATCGAAGTTCTTCACCGACGTGCCTCGGGGCAAAGCCGACATCACCCTCCACCAGCTCCTCACCCACACGGCCGGCATGCCCGACGCGCTAGGTGAAGACGAGGATTGGATCGACCGCGACACCTTCCTCGAGAGGGCCTGGGCCGCCGAGCTCGCCAGCGAGCCCGGTGGCGAGTATTCCTACTCCAACGTCGGCTACTCGATTCTGGCCGCCGTGATCGAGGAGGTTTCGGGACAGAACTACGAGCAGTTTCTCCGCACCACCTTCTTCGACCCCCTGGGCATGGCCGAGACCGGCTATGTGATCCCCGAGCTCGATCCCGATCGGCTGGCCGTCGGCTACCGAAACGGCGAGCGGTGGGGAACTCTCCTGGACAAGCAGGACCTGGATCGGGGTTTCTCCTGGCACCTGGTGGGAAACGGCGGCATCCACTCGACGGCCCGCGACATGCACCGCTGGCTGCGATCTCTAAGGACCCAGGAGATTCTGACCGACGACTCGACCGCCAAGCTCTTTGGCCGTCACGTCTCGGAAGGTGACGAATCCTCCTTCTACGGCTACGGTTGGGTTACTTTCCATCTACCCAACGGCGAGACGATGATCGGTCACAACGGTGGCAACGGCTACCTCTTCGAAGACCTCAACTTCTTCCCCCACCGCGGCGACCTCACCTTCTTTCTCATGGTCAACGACGAGCGCGCCGGAGAGGCTGTATCCGCCTATATCGTGCGAGTCCTGACGGGGCGGGAGGTGGCGGCCCCACCCGAGCTCCATACCCTCTCCGCGTTCAAGATGGAGAAGCTGACAGGAACCTATGTTCTGGAATCAGGAGAGGAGATATCCGTCTGGCCGACTGGCCCCGGTGTAGAGCTCGAAACACCCTCCTGGCGGGTCCAGGCCGCGGTCTATGGCGGTGCCGTCGCCCCTATCGAAGAGCTCGAGTCCATGAGCCGGGAGACGGGCAGGATCGTCAAGGGCATCGTCGACGGCGATCTGCGCCCCCTTTTCAAAGCCTGGGGCGAGAAGCCCTCGCTGGAGAGGCTCCAGCAGATCTATGGCGAGCGGCTTGAAAACTGGGAGGCGGAGCACGGCGAGGCAAAGGGTGCCACGGTTATCGGCACCTTACCCGACTCCCGGGGTTTCAGAACCTGGGCGCGGATCGACTTCGCCAACGGCTCGGTCTTTCAGGCCTGGGCCTGGCGCAATGGCTCGTTGGCGGGCTGGGGACCCCGCGACGGTCCGCCGCCCCAGATCTTCTACCCCGTGGGACCGAGCGAGTTTGCGTCTTTCTCCCTCGCCGGAGGGGGCTCGGCCCGCCTTGTCTTCGACAAAAACGAAGACGGTGTACCGACTCTCCGGATCGGTACCGGTTCCAACTCCCTGGTGGCCAAAAGGCTCGACTGACAGGTCAGAACGGTATCTTCACCGAGGTGGGAGCGAAGGTCCCGGACCCCATGGCGACGATCTTGCCGTCATCCGCGGTCAGCACCTCCATTCTGGTCGTCGCCAGTCTCTTGCCGAGCTTGATCAGATGGCCGACGGCTTGCAGATCTCTCTTCTGCACGTGTTCGAGCAGCCTCACCTGAAACTCGACGGTGGCAATCCAGGTGTCATAGTGGGGGGCCACCGTGAACCAGCCCGCGTTGTCCAGCAGCGTGGCGAAGACGCCGCCGTGTACGCCCTCGAGGGCATGGTCGAATCCGGGATGGTAGGGCATGTCCCAGACCGCTTCGCCCGTCTCGTTGTAGGAGAGCCGCGACCCCAGGCTGGCGATGATAGGGGCGCTGTGGGTGAGCTCGATGATTTTTTGCCGCCGTTCTTCGACCTGGTCTTTCTCCATCCCACGGATCATAGCCTGCTCGGCGCGCTAACCTAGGGTCTTCCGTACCGCCGCTTGGGGCATACAGCCCAGGGAAAGCAGATGAAGGAATTCGCCGACTACGATGCTCTCGGGCTGGCCGGGCTGGTCGACCGCGGGGAGGTGAGCCCGGCCGACTTGGTGGATGAGGCGATCCGCCGGGTCGAGCAGGTGAACCCTCGGCTCAACGCGGTGATCATTCCGCTGTTCGAGCGGGCGCGGAACGCGGCTCGCCGGCACCTGCCCCATGGACCCTTCCGGGGTGTCCCGTTTCTGCTCAAGGACCTGCTCTCACCCATTGCCGGCGCCCCGTTTACCAAGGGCTGCAAAGGACTCGCAAACCATGTAGCTGCGACCGGCTGTGAGTACTTCGACCGTCTCGAGGCTTCGGGCTTGATCACCATCGGCAAGACCAATACTTCGGAGCTGGGCATTCTGGGCGTTACCGAGCCCGAGCTTTGGGGGCCGACCCGCTCACCCTGGGATCCAGAGCGCAGCCCAGGGGGATCCAGCGGTGGCTCTGCCTCGACGGTGGCGGCCGGTATCGTGCCGATGGCCTCCGGTGGTGATGGCGGTGGCTCGATTCGCATCCCCTCCTCCTGCTGTGGTCTGTTTGGGCTCAAGCCCTCACGCGGGCGCAATCCCACCGGGCCCTTTGCCGAGCGCTGGCTGGGAGCGGCAGTGGAGCATGTACTCACCCGCTCGGTGCGCGACAGCGCCGCTCTGCTCGACGCCACCTGTGGGCCGGATCCCGGCGCCCCCTATGCCGCGCCCGCGCGTGAGCGACCGTTTCTCGAGGAGGTAGCGACCGACCCCGGTGCCCTCAGGATCGCCTTCTCGACCGCCTCACCCCTCGGCAACCCGGTTCACCCCGAGTGTGTCGCAGCGGTCGAGGGCGCGGCGAAGCTCCTCTCAGAGCTCGGTCATCGGGTCGAGGAGAGCGGGCCCGAATACGACGGTCGGGAGCTCGGGGTCTGCTACGTGACCATGCTCTTTGGCGACATCGGCGCCGAGATCGACGATCTCGAGTCGATGCTTGGCCGCCGGCCCCGGCGCACGGATGTAGAGACGATCACCTGGGCTCTGGGGCTCCTGGGTCGGGCCACCAGCGCCAGCGAGTTTGCCCGCTCGAAGGAGCGATGGAATCACTTTGCCCGTTGCCCGCATCATGGGCCGGTTTCACCAGCGCTTCGATCTCTATATGACACCGACCATCGCCATCTTGCCGCCCAGGATCGGCGAGCTCCGGCTCGGCAGAGCCGAACGGCTGTTCTTCGACACCTTCAATGCCCTGGGGCTGGGCTGGTTGTTGAAGGCCACAGGTGTCACCGAAAAGATCGCCGACGAGTCACTCTCCAGGATGCCGTTCACACAACTGGCCAACCTCACCGGCCAGCCGGCCATGTCGGTTCCCCTCCACTGGTCCGCCGAGGGGCTCCCCTGCGGTGTCCAGTTCATTGCGCCGTTTGGGGATGAATCGACCCTGTTCCGGCTCGCCGGTCAGCTGGAGCGCGCCGCGCCCTGGTTCGACAATCGACCTCCAGTCCATGCCGGACTCGAGGAGGCAGCACCGCTCAACAGTTAGCCGATTAGCGCCGGGATGGAAATCGCACCGACACCGTCGGTCTGGCCGGTGACCAGACGCCGGTGGTAGTCGACCTGGCCCAGGTGATAGGCGAAGTGCGCCACCAGATGGGTCAGAAATAGACCGGTGCTGAGGGTCCGGTCTTTGAAGGAGACGGGAAAGTCCTGTTCGAGGTCCTCGTCGGAGATGGCCGTCAGCCCCTTATCGACGGCGGCGATCGCCTCCTCGATCTCCCCGAGGAGCTCATCCCGTGATACATCGTGGGCCGCGAACTCCCGCTCTCGATCCCGCACATAGCCGGTGCCCCCCAGATGGGCACCGATAAAAGAGCGCAGATTCCCGGCCAGATGAAGCGCCAAGGTGCCGGGGGAGTTCGGCACCCCCGGTGGCGCCAGCCAGATGGCCTCCTCATCCTCGTAGGCCTTTAGCTCCTCGGCGAGCGCCCGCAGGTCCCGCACGATTACCTTGCGATAGTTCTCGACGATCATCCTTTACCCCCTTGAGCGAAAAGAGCTGTCCCCCAGTAATTGAAGTTCACCGGGCGCCAACCGGGAAGATACATCGTGTCCATCTCCTGGATCTCGAGTCCACCCTCCTCCAAAAGCGCAGGGATGGGACGGTTCAAGTTGCAGCCGCCGCTCAGCCTCGACCAAATCGGATTCAACCGGTCCTGCCAGCGACGCACCTCCTCATCGGGTGCGGCCCCGTGTTCGCAGAAGACGAGGGCTCCTCCCGGCTTGAGCACCCGCCGGATCTCACTCAGGGATAAGGCAAGGTCGGGAATCGTACACAGCGTATAGGTGGCAACGACCGTGTCGGCGCTGTCATCGGCCAGTGGCACCTCCTCCGCCGAGGCCTCGAGATGCTCGACCTCGAACGGCGCGGCCCGCACACTCTCTTCGGCCCGCGTCCACATCTCGCGAGAGGGCTCGAGAGCCCAGACGCGGCTCACTCGCGACGTGTCGTAGAAGGGTAGATTGAGCCCCGAGCCGAAGCCTAGCTCCAACACGGCACCGGTGGCTTTGGGGATGATCTTTGGACGCTGGCGGGCAACTGTGCTGGTGCGGCAGGCCAGGTCGACCAGCTTGGGGAGAATGAACCGTTCGTATAGGCCCATCGGGGTCGCTTTGTCGAGCGAGGCCTAGCGTTCGAGGCTGATCGTGGCCTTCCGCGAGGCCACGACTTCGTCCTCTCGTGTACGCTCGACCTCGTAGGTTGTTTCCGACTCATCGTCGCTGACTAGAACTCTGAATCGGAGAACCTCCTCACCCATCGTCCCCGATTGAACCTCTCCCCACTCTCCCTTCGGCAAATGAATCGTGGGAGCCGAAAGGACCTCTTCATTCTCGAGATCGGTGATCACCGCCGTGACCGTGTAGACTCCCCCCGCCTCCGACGAAGGCTTTACTTTCAACGAAACACCCAAGCCAACCGGCGAGGCCCAGGCCGCCAGACTGCCGGCGAGCAGCAGGATAGTTCCGGTCACGGTCAACGTCCCCGAGCGACTTTGCTTCATGATCCCTTCGGCCGTAGTCCGGGTGCAGCCAAGAGCAGATCGAACTCTCTAGAGACTTCGTTTTCTGCCGCGGAGGTTCTTCCGGCTGCCCTTTGGTTTGGCCACCCTGCCGGAATTGTAGGAGGACTGCGGCGATCCTCCGTCGAACGAGGGCGGAGCCGGCGCCCGGCGCCGCTCCTCCGCTTCGCTGACCCGGAGTTTTCTCCCCTTTAGCTCGTGGCCGTCATACTTGCGGATAGCTTCGGCCGCCGCCACCTCGTCCCCGAACTCGATAAAGGCAAAGCCTCTTGGCCGTCCGGTGTTTCGATCCAGCGGCAGAAAGACCTCGCGGATCTCGCCGGCTTCGGCAAAGACCGCTTTCAGCTCGTCTTGAGTAGTGTCGTAACTGAGGTTTCCAATGAACAGTTTTGAAGTAATTTGTTCCTCCTTCCGAGAGATTCAAACAGCTCGCCAAATCGCCGAGTTTCCGGACGCTACTACGCCCACGGCAGGCTTGGCAAGGCGGCGCCTCCAAGTGCGATGCCCATCACAGCGATCAAGGTGAGCATTAATGCTGGTGATGTCCTGACCACTCTTCGATTTGCTTCCGGTGATGGCCGTAGTCGTCGATCAGCTCCTCGACGGTGTTACGAATAGTGACGGTCGAGCCCTGGTGTCTCACACCAAAATCCCGTTGCCAGGTGTCGGCTTCCAGTGTCTCGAGGTATCGCCCCAGCTCCCGGGCCGAGGACCGGAGCTCCTCGAGCAGCTCGCGCTGGTCCGTCGACGGGTATTCGCGGATCAGCTTGGCGTTGACTTTGCTGTAGTTCTCACCGGGGTCGACATCGTAGGAGGGGAGCTCACCACGGGTGATCTGTTTGGAACCTTCGATGATGAAACGGTTCCAGCCGATCAGGTGAGCCACTATGTCCCTGCTCGACCAACCATTGAGTTTCTCGAGAAACAACTCCTCGTCCAGAGACGCCACAGCGGCGGCCAGCCCTTCCACACTCTGGTCGAGCCGGGAAATCTGTGCGTCGATCGTCACGGTGTCGACTTTTACCCCACCAGCCTGTATCGCCTCAAGTCGAGCTCGGCGGCGAGAAGGTTGGGGAATTCGCCAAGAGCCTGTTGAATATGATCGGCGGCGAGATGGGCATCGAAAGCCGAGTCGACTTCCCACTCCTCGACGAACGTAAATTCGGCCTCGTTCTCCTTGTTTTGGAGCAGCTCGTAGCTAATGCAGCCCGGTTCGGCTCGAGTCGGCTCGAGAAGTCCGGTCAGGAGCGTACGGAGCTCGTCGACCTTGTCCGGCTTCGCCA
>SBFI01000069.1 GCA_006227875.1 Acidobacteriota bacterium | reverse complement strand
AGCTTCCCCCACAGCGGCTTTGGCATGGGCATCGAGCGGTTTGTGGCCTGGATGTGCGGTCTAAAGCACCTGCGGGAAAGCATTCCGTACCCCCGCCTGCTCTACAAGATCTATCCCTGATCCCGGCTTTTTCGGCCACGGCTAGAGGTGTTGCCGTCCCCTCTAGAGGCTGGTAATTCCAGCGAAATTCGCCCAAAACAGGTCTCGGCCGGCATAGTGCCGTGGCAATATGAGTATCTTTCCTGGCGCTCTCCTGACGGCCCTCGGCTAAAAAGGAGACCACAAAGTCGCACGGTGACCCGAGCAGGGAAACTCGCAGACGTCGATATGAGCCAGAACCAGAAAATCCGAGTCAGCGCCCGGAGCGCGACCTGTCGCCAGTTGGGGGAATTGACGACGAGGGGGAGGAACCACTCGTGATGTGGAGGAGCATCACGAGTTATGCGGATGAGGCACCGGGGTGTCCGTCAGGTAAATCGGTCCAATAGGCATCGCCGCCGGACGGACACCCCACTCCATTTCCAAAACGCCACGACAACTTAGCGGGTTACCGGGGCGGGCTGCTAGCTTGAGAGCTCGTCCCCGAACAGGGTCCGCCATTGGCGCAGATCGCGCGTCACGTCGCGGATTGCCATCCGCCACGAGCCGCGGAAGAAGCTGGCCGTCAGCAGAATCAACAGCAGGCCGCTAGAGGCCAGGTGGAGAAGCCAACGCCGGCTCTCTCCGGCAGACAGCGTCGCCTCCACCGACCAACCGAACCGGTCGACCAGTAGATCGAGGAGAAAGCCGGTGCCGAGGGCGACCACGACGACACTGGCCAGGTAGATACTGACAAACCGGCGGCCAAAGAAACGGGCGATGACCACCAGCGACGAGGCATTGGTGGCCGGTCCGGCCAGCAAAAAGACGAGCGCTGCCCCCGGGCTGATTCCTTTGAGCATCAGGGCGGCGGCCACCGGGGTGCTGGCCGAAGCACACATGTAGAGCGGTATGCCGAGGATGAGAAGGGCAAACAGAGCCCACGGACCCTGACCGAGTGTCGCCTCGATGACGCCATCGGGTACCAGGGCCGTGATGATCCCGGTGAGCACCAGACCGATCACCAGCCAGAAACCGATCTCGTCCACCATCTCCACCAGGCCGTAGCGGACAGCACGACGGGTTTTCCCCGGTGGCGCCGGGTTGGGGGCGGCGCAGTCACCGCACGCGGCCTCCTCGGCCGGAGCCGCGAGCGGCTTTGAAGCCGGCGGTTTCTCCGTCGCCGGTGGCGGGTTGACGAGCGATACGGCCGCCGCCACCAGGCTGGTGACAAGCGCCGCGATGGGCCGGGCGACGGCCATGACCGGCCCCATCAGCCCATAGGTGAGCAGGATGGAGTCGACGCCGGTTTCCGGTGTCGATACCAGGAAGGCCAAGCTGGCCTCGCGCGAGGCTCCCTTTCTCGACAGCTCGATGGACACCGGCACCACGGCGCAGGAGCAGAGCGGGAGTGGGATGCCGAGAAATGCCGCCCGGGCCACCGAGCCAAAACCGGGGCGACCCAGCCAGCGGGCCACCTTGTCGGCCGGCACCAGTACGTGGAGCAGGCCGGCAGCGCCCAATCCCAGCAGAATGTAGGGACTGGCCACAAAAAAGACATCCCAGATGGCGACGGCAATATCTCGGAGCCAGCTCACGGGCCGGAGAATAGCCTATTTGCTAGACTCTGGCTCGCCTATGAGCGGACCCCGAGCACCAAAAAAGGTCGGCGTCGTCAGCCTGGGCTGCCCCAAGAATCTCGTCGATACCGAAGTCATGCTGGGCGAGTTGCGCCGGCAGGGGCACGAGATCGTGGGCAGCCTCGATGAGGCCGACACCGTTATCGTCAATACCTGTGGCTTTATCGACGAGGCCAAGGAGGAGTCGGTCGACACCATTCTGGAGATGGCCGCCGAAAAGGGGAAGGGCGTCGAAAAGCTGCTGGTGGCCGGGTGTATGGTCAATCGCTACGGGCAAGAGCTGGCCGAGGAGATCCCCGAGATCGATGGTTTTGTCTCCCTCGACCAGCTGCGGGAAGTCGGCGAGCTGGTTCAGATCGGTAGCGGCCCACCGCCGCCGGGGCCTGCTCATGTCGTCTTCGATCACACGGCGCCCAGATTGCTCACCACGCGTGGCTATGCCTACCTCAAGGTGGCGGAGGGGTGCGACAACCCCTGCACCTTTTGCGCCATTCCCAGCTGGCGGGGGCAGTTCCGCAGCCGTACCATCGACAGCCTGGTGACCGAAGCCCGCGAGCTCGAAGGGGAGGGAATCCGTGAGCTCTGTCTGCTGGCCCAGGACACGACCCGCTACGGGGAGGACCTGGGGTTGGGCAAACACGGTTTGCTGCGGTTGGTCGAGGCCCTGCTGGAGGCCACCGAGGTTCCCTGGATCCGCTTTCTCTACGCCTACCCGACCACCCTCGACTCGGAGCTCCTGCGGCTCATGGGAGCCGAGGAGAGGTTCGTCTCCTATCTGGATATCCCGCTCCAGCACAGCCACCCGGAGATTTTGACGGCGATGCGGCGGGGTGGCTCGGCGGAGGGGTATCTACGGCTGCTCGAACGGGCGCGCGAGCTGGCACCCGACATCTTTCTGCGCTCGACTTTCATCGTCGGCTTTCCCGGCGAGACCGACGAGCACTTTGGCCATCTGCTGGACTTTGTGGAGCGGGCCGAGCTCGACCACCTGGGAGCGTTTGCCTACAGCCCCGAGCCAGGGACACCGGCGGCGGAGCTGACGGCGGGGCAAGTGTCTCGGGCCGAGGCCCGGGGGCGTCATCGGCGGTTGCTGGAAGCTCAACGGCCGATAGCGCTCGCCCGCCGAGAGCGTCTGGTTGGCGAGCGTCTTCGAGTGCTGGTCGAAGGTGTCTGTGAGGAGACCGAGCATCTTCTGCAGGCTCGCCACCACGGTATGGCTCCAGACATCGATGGCCGGATTCTCATCAACGACGGCACCGCACCGGCCGGTGAGCTGGCCGAGGTCGAGATTACCGAGGCCTACGCCGACGATCTCGTGGGGCGGGTCGTGGGTCCCCGGGGAGTCCCCGGTGTCGAGCCGGCGATGGACCGGGCCGCCAATCTCTGATCATGCGGATCATCACGGACTCCTGGCACAGTCGTCAGCTGCCACATGGGACTGTCGCCGCCATCGGCAACTTCGACGGTATCCACCGTGGGCAACGGGCCATCTTCGACCGCGTAACCGAGAGGGCGGGCGAGAAGGGCCTGCAATCGGTGGTCGTCACCTTCGAGCCCCACCCGGTGTCCGTTTTGAGGCCGGACGAGGCTCCCCCCCGGTTGACCACCCTGGAGCAGAAGTCGAAGCTGCTCGAGGACATCGGTGTCGACGTATTGGCGGTGGTGAGCTTTACCGCCGACTTCTCGCAAACCCCGGCCGAGGTGTTTGTCGAAGAGTTTCTGCATCGACGACTGGGGGTAGACGAGATCGTCGTCGGCTCGCGCTTTGCTTTTGGACGGCAGCGGGGAGGAGATCTGGAGCTGCTGGAGAGAATGGCGGTACAACTGGGATTCGAGGTGCGTGGCATCGAGGAGGTCCAGTTCCGCGGCGAGCCGATCTCGAGCACCAGGATCCGCCGCGCCGTGAGAGCGGGGGAGCTGGAGGAAGCCTACGCCATGCTCGACCGTTCCTATTCGATCCGTGGCCTGGTGTCGCGCGGGGAGGGGAGGGGCAAGACTCTGGGCTGGCCGACCATCAACATCGAGCCGCAGAGCGACCTCCTGCCCGCGGATGGGGTCTATGTTTCGAAGGTCGAGTTTCCCCAGCTCGGGTCGGTCCATGGATGCGTCACCAATATCGGCTGTCGTCCGACTTTTCCCGACGGCCCCAGACGGGTTGTGGAGAGCCACATTCTGGATTTCGACCAGGAGGTGTATGGTGCCGAGGTCGAGCTTCACTTTCTGGAGCGACTCCGCGACGAGCGTGCCTTCCCCTCCGGAAAGGCACTGGCGGAGCAGATTGCACGGGACGTGGCAGAGGCGAGAGAATACTTGAGCTCGGATCGATGTTTACTAGAGCGGGCGGCGGCCGACGAGTAGTTGATTAGCGGAATTGGCCGGCCCAATAGCAAGTCAAGGCGCAAGCGATGAGAGGAAGGCAAATATGGCATCCGACAAAATCCTGAATATCAGCTCCGACAACTTCGAGCAGGAAGTTCTGGGAGCAGACGTACCGGTTCTGGTCGATTTCTGGGCCGCCTGGTGTGGCCCCTGCCGCATGGTGGCGCCGGTCTTGGAGGAGCTGGCCGAGCAGATGGAGGGCAAGGTCCGCATCGCCAAGGTCAATGTCGACGAGAATCAGGACATCGCCGTCCAATTCCAGGTGTCCAGCATCCCCACCTTCATCCTCTTCAAGGACGGTGAGGCCGCCGATCGCATGCTCGGCGCCATGCCCAAGGGCGCCTTCGAACAGTTCATCGGTCGCCACGTCTAAGGCATCTCACAGGCGGAGATCATGGGCTCTGCTGTGCCCGGCTACGAGAAGATCGGCGCCTTCTACCTGGGTCGGGAGCACAGCCTAGAGGAGGTTCAGGGCACCGAGCCGCTGGTCCTCTACGACTCCAGGGATCTGGTGACCCACGCGGTCTGTGTGGGAATGACCGGCAGCGGCAAGACCGGTCTGTGTATCGGTCTGTTGGAAGAGGCGGCGATCGACGGTATCCCCTCCCTGGTCATCGACCCCAAGGGTGATCTCAGCAATCTTCTCCTGACCTTTCCCGAGCTCCTCCCCGAGGACTTCCTGCCCTGGGTCAACGCCGACGACGCCAGCAGGAAAGGGCTCGAGCTCGACGCTTTTGCCGCCCAGCAGGCCGATCTTTGGCGTCAGGGGTTGTCCTCCTGGGAACAGGACGGCGAGCGGATTCGGCGACTCAAGGCCGCCGCCGACTTCGCCATCTACACTCCTGGAAGCGAGGCGGGGCTACCCGTGTCCATTCTGGCTTCGTTTGCGGCACCCACCGAGGCGGTGCGGGCGGATCGGGATCTCCTCGGCGACCGGATCGCCAGCACCGTGACCAGCGTCCTCGGCCTGCTGGGGATCGACGCCGATCCGATCCGCAGTCGTGAGCACATCCTGCTCTCGACCATCCTCGACAACCTCTGGCAGCAGGATATCGGCGCCGACCTGGCCAGCCTCATCCGGGTGATCCAAGAGCCGCCCTTCAAGCAGGTGGGGGTGCTCGATCTGGAGTCTTTCTATCCGGCCAAGGAACGCTTCGAGCTGGCCATGAAGCTCAACAACCTTCTGGCGGCTCCGGGCTTTCAGACCTGGCTGGAAGGCGACCCGCTCGACCCGGGAGAATTGCTCTACACGAGCAAGGGCAAGCCGCGGGTGGCGATCATGTCGATTGCCCATCTCTCCGAGCGCGAGCGGATGTTCTTTGTCTCTCTGCTCCTGAACCAGGTGGTGGACTGGATGCGGACGTGCCCCGGTACGACCAGTCTGCGCGCCCTCCTCTATATGGACGAGATCTTTGGCTTCTTTCCACCGGTGGCCGAGCCGCCGTCGAAGAGGCCGCTGCTGACCCTGCTCAAGCAGGCACGGGCCTACGGGTTGGGTGTCGTTCTGGCGACACAAAATCCGGTCGACCTCGACTACAAGGGACTGTCCAACACCGGTACCTGGTTTTTGGGTCGTCTCCAGACCGAACAGGATCGCGAGCGGGTGCTCGACGGCCTGGAGGGGATAACGGCGGCAAAGAAGGGGTTTGACCGTAAGACCCTGTCGCAGATTCTGGGCAGCGTCGGCAAGCGGGTCTTTCTGCTCCACAACGTCCACCAGGAAGCACCGGTGCTGTTTCACACCCGCTGGGTCATGTCCTATCTGCGCGGGCCGCTGACCCGCGATCAGATCGCCCGGCTGATGGCGGACAAAAAGGCCACGGTCGAGGGAGAAGCGCAAGCTCCGGCACCCCCCGTTGCAGACCGGACCCCCGAGTCCACGGTATCCGACAGGGCGACCGAGACCACCGGCCGGCCCACCCTGCCGCCCGACATCACCGATGTCGTCTTGCCGGCCGAGGGAACCTCTACCGGTCTTGCCTATCGACCGGGGGTTCTGGGTATTGCCCGGGTCGACTTTGTCGACCGCAAGAGCCGCGAGACCCTCGACGCCCAGGAGAGCTCTCTCTTCCATCCGCTCGATGAAGAGATGCTGACCCTGGATTGGGGCCAGGCCAGTGAGTTGGGAGTGGCCGAGAGCGACCTCGACAACGAGCCCGAGCCCGGTGCCGCGTGGGATCCTGTGCCCAAGGCGGCGACCAAGGCCAAGAGCTACTCCAAGTGGGGCCGGCAGCTGGCCGACCATCTCTACCGCAACAGTCAGCTCGAGCTCTTCAAGAGCCCGACCTTCAAGCTCATCGCCGAGCCGGGGGAGTCGGAGCGGGACTTTCGTATCCGGTTGGCCGACCAGGCACGCGAGGAGCGGGATCGGCGGGTGGAGGAGTTGCGGGCGAAGCACACCACTAAGGTGGAGAAGCTGGAAGAACGTCTGCGTCGGGCCCGTCAGAAGCTGGAAAAGGAGAAGGAGCAGGCGAGCCGGGAGAAGCTGCAGACGGTGATCTCGGTGGGCACCACCCTGCTGTCGGTCTTTACCGGTGGCAAGAAGCTGAGCAAGACCAATATAGGCAAGGCGCAGACCGCCGCCCGCGGTGTCGGTCGAGCCTCAAAAGAGGCCGGTGACGTCGATCGGGCCGAAGAGGACCTCGACACCCTGTCCAAGAAGCTCGAAGAGCTTCACAAAGAGCTCGAGAGCGAGGTTCAGCAGCTGGAAGAGCGCTTCGACCCCGAGCGCGAAGAGCTCGAGATCGTCACCGTGCGCCCCAGGAAGAGCGACATCGATGTGCGTTTGGTGACTCTGGCCTGGGATCCCCGACAAGAGTAGGGGCCGGTATTTCCCCCGGACTAGCTTGGCCGCTCGATCCAGTAGTTTGGCGCTTCCTTGGTGATCACCACGTCGTGGGCGTGGCTCTCCTTGAGCCCGGCACTGGTGACGCGGACAAACCGGGATGCGGTGCGGAGCTCCTCGATCGAGGCACAGCCGGCGAGTCCCATCCCCGATCGCAGTCCCCCGGTCAGTTGGGGCAGCATCTGGTGCAGGCTCCCTTTGTGGGGGACCATGCCCTCGATCCCTTCGGGGACCAGTTTGTTGAGCGATTCTTCGCTCTCCTGGAAGTAGCGGTCGGCGCTCCCCTCGGACATCGCCGTGATCGATCCCATGCCGCGATAGGCCTTGTAGGTCCTGCCGCGGTAGAGGATGGTCTCGCCGGGGCTCTCTTCGGTGCCGGCGAAGAGGCTTCCAATCATGACCGAGTGGGCCCCCGCCGCGAGGCTCTTGACGATGTCCCCCGAGTACTTGATCCCGCCGTCGGCGATGATCGGGACACCG
>SBFI01000265.1 GCA_006227875.1 Acidobacteriota bacterium | reverse complement strand
CGCCAACGTCTACGACTACATGTACGCCCTCGAAGCCCTCGAGATCGGTGAGCCGGTCGAGGTCGTCTTCCTCCGCGACGGGAAACGCGAAGAGTCATCGATCACGCCGCAGTCTCGCGAGTAGAAGTTTTACTGAAGGGCCTAAGCCCCTAAGCCCGCGTGGGGGCGCGGGTGGGCTAAGCCCCTACGCCCCTAAGCCCTGGGCGGGAGGGGACGAACCCCTCCCGATCATGCATGTCGTACGTGCGGTTTCGGCGACGACGTCAGCCGGCGGGCGAGTAGTCGAAGCTCACTTCGGCCGTGCCGCCATCGGTGACCGTCACGTTGGCGGTCTTGGTTCCCAGCTCCTCGTGCCAGGACTCGATGACGTAGTCACCCGGCGGCAAGCCCGCGATCTCGAAGCTGCCGTCGGTGCCGCTGACGCTGAAGAACGGGTGATCCAGAACGGCCATGAACGAGCTCATCCAGGGGTGCACGTCGCACTTGAACTTCACCATCACCTCGGGCTGGTCGAACTGGTGCTCGAACTCCATGCCCTGGAACGGCTGCCCCTTGTTGAACTCCTTGTTGACGGTCGGCATGGCGTGGACATTGTGGAGCGTCGGATCGCTGTTCTTGATGAGCAGCTTCTGTCCCACCTGCATACCCGACACATGGGGCGTGTACTGGCAGCCCTCCTGGTTGAGCACATGACTGGTCGAAGGTGCCGGGTGGCTACCCGTCAGACCCTCTTTCACGTAGACAAATGCGTTGGCCAGATTGCCGGTGTTGTCGGTCACGATCTTCTCGGTATGGACCGCTTCGCCGTGGAGCGAGGCACACACCGGATCGGCGTCCATCGAGATAGCCGTGTCGGGATCGCCGTTGCTGTAGATGACGACACCGGTGACGGCACCACCACCAGCCGGAGCGGCGGCCGGGGCCGGAGCGGGCTGGGAAGCCGCCTCCTGGCTCGGTGCTGCCGCCTCCTCACCTCCCCCACAGGCTCCTACGAGCGTCACGATCAGCGCTACTGTCAACAGACTCCAAAGATTTCTAGTCGATTTCATGGGTTACAGCCTCCTTGAGGATTATTCGATCAAGCCCGGCTAGTCGCCGAGATTCCACCATATGTGATCTCGAAGGACCGAGGAGACATATTCGGCATCGGAAAGATGAGTCTTGAGCTCGTCTTCCGAGTCGAAATGATCCATCATCCTTCTCTTCTGATCGGAGAACATCGGGGCATCGATCGCCGAGCCCAGCGGCGAGACGTACTCGCCGGTCTCCAGCTGGCTGAAGTTGGCGGGCATCTTGGTGCCCGCAATCCAGCTCTGTGGATCGACGATCCAGTCCGGCACCCAGTCGTGGCGCAGGCGCTCACGCGCGAGCAGCAGCGAAGGCGCCAGCTCCCCCGAGCCCACCACCGCCGTCTCCGCCCCCGGACCCGCCGGATGACATTTTGCACACTGGAACATGTTGAAGGCCACATCCCCCACCACCAGCTCGCGCTCACCCGGTCGCTCGGGGGCGGAGAGGAACGGCTCGCGCTCTTCGCGCGCGGCAAAATAGGCGACCACCGTATTGACCTCGTCATCGCTAAAGCCAAAGGTGGGCATGCGGGCCGTCAACCAGGGGCGAAGTTGTGCTTGCCCGGGATCGTGGAGATATTCGAACAGCCAGTCGGCCTGCACACGCGCTCCCTCGGCCGCCAGATTCGGGGGCAGCATCCCGACGTCCTCGATGGATGTCCGGATCGCCTGTCCCTTGCCTTCAACCAGATGACAGCCCCGGCAGTTGTAGAGGGTGATGAGCTTTCGCCCGCGGGCGAGGATCGCCGATCGTGCCGACTGTCCGGCCCGGCGCTTTGCTAGCACCGATTCCTTGGTAAAACCCAGAACCGTCGTCGTGACAGCATTCGCCTCGCGCTCTGACATGCCGAAGTTGGGCATCTTGAGCAGCTCGCCGTAGCTCTTGACGACGTCTTTACCCTCGTCGTAAATCCTTGGATCCAGGAGCTTTGTGCGGATCCAGTCGTGCCGTGTGTGGGGCACGTCGTGGATATGGCCAAAGTCGAACTGGTGCAGGGGTTTCGAGCCCTCCTCGGTCAGCTCGACACCGATGGGTTTGGCGTTCTCGAATCCCTTGAGATCGTGACAGCCCCAGCATCCGTACTTTCGAATCGTCTGCTCACCCAGATAGACGTCCTTCTCTCCCGGGCTCATCGACTCGAGACGCTGGTGGCTCTGTTCGATGGTGAGGTTGTTCTGGAGATAGCCCAACACCAGCTCGTCCCTCACCTCGGAGTCGACCTCCGGCATGGCGAGGTTCTCGTATCCGGGGTCCCGGCTCGACATCAGATAAGCGGTGATGTCGGCGGCCTCCTGGTCGGTGAGCCGCAGGCTGGGCATACGGGTGTCGGCGGCATACTTCCTCGGATCCTTGATCCACGAGTAGAGCCAGCCGCTCGAGACCTTGCTGCCGGTGCGGATCAGATTGGGGCCATGGAGCCGGTTGATCTCCGGAAAGTAGTCGTCCCGCTTGGCCCCGGCATCGAGCAGGTGGCAACCGGTGCAGCCCACGGTCTCGAAGAGCTCCTGGCCCCGCTCGATATCACCCGCCGGAGCCGGGGGAAACTCGGGGTGGAGAGATTTGTCCCAAAGGTAGGCCACCGTGCC
>SBFI01000041.1 GCA_006227875.1 Acidobacteriota bacterium | reverse complement strand
ATGCGTTCGCCCGCTCCAGCCTACGAGGTCGCGGACAGGGCCGAAGCCCCCGCTGCAAGATTGGATTATGTGGAGAAGAAGGAGGATCGGTCGGCGGGCACCGCGCGCCGAGGGCGCGTGGTCGGGCCGGCCGCTTCGTCTGCCGAGGAGGCTCCCGCTAGCCGGTTGATGAAGCCGGCCGAGGACGAGCCTCTCGCAGTCGGGGAGCAGCTCGGTGAAGTCGAGGAGGCCGGGGCACCACAGGCCGTCGCGCAGTCGAAACCGGAGCCGATGGCAATGGCCGCTGTGGGGGATGGCGCGGACGAGGTCGCCGAGGCCGACTTGGAGGATCAGGACCGCTCGAGAGCCGATACCGAGTCCGACCGGATGGGCGCGGGAGAGAGCGTGTTGGCCGAGGGGGAGAGCCGCCAGCTCGCCGAGCTCGAGCCGGACGCGGAGGGGGCCGAGCTGCGGTCGCAGCTCGAGGAGGTCCGACCCGAGAGCGCCGCCCCGGCCCGCGCCAAGATGAGGGCTGTACAGGCGCCGCCGGAACCCGAGCCCACCCCGGCGCCAACGGATTTCATCATCTCCATGGCTACCGATCCCGATGACGCGGCAAGCAGGCTGGGCGGCGAGCTGCGAACGCTCCCAGATCTCGATCTCCGACGGGTGGAGGTGATGCCGGGGAGTGGAGTAGAGGGCGGTCTAGACCATCTCCCGGCTGTCAGGATGATCTACCTGGATGCGGCCGGGCACGAGATCGTGCTCCTCCAGCAGCTGTTGGCACCCGGGGACAGGGCAACCGTGCCGGCCGAGCCGACGCTGGTCGTGGAACCCTCCGGGCTGAAGTCCTATCGCTGGCGCGATAGCGAGGGCTACCTGCTCATCCTCCAGGGCGAGGTCAGTAGCGATTCACTGCGCGCGCTGGCCGACCTCGTCCGCTAGCCCGACTCAGTTGTCGATGTAGCCGGTGCTGTACCTGACCTTGGCGCCAGAGGCTTCGACCTTCACCTTGACTGATCGCCAGCGGCCGTCGCTGGAACGGCTCTCGGGGTAGTAACCGAGCACATACTGCTCGCGCAACTCGGTCATGATGTCGTCGAAGGCACCCTCGATCTCGTCGATACCCGACAGAGCGACGATCCGACCCCCGCTCTGCTTGACCGCCCGTTCGAGTTCCTCCTGTTCGCGAGAATTCTCCTCGAAGTCACGCCAAGCCGACGAGAACGAGCCCCGCCCCCGCTTGAGCAGCCGGATCCAGTAGACCACAGCGTCGCTACGACGTACCTTCCACAGGACGTCTTCCATCCGCAACGTGCTCAGCACATCGCGGCCGTCGGAGAGGAGGATTACCACTCTTCGACCCTGTTGCTGATCGAGCACCTTGAGCGCGGCGTAGAGGTGGTCGTTGAGGGCCGTACCACCGTCATAGGGAGTACCGTTTAGTGGCCGGAGCAGCTCTTCGGTCCGCTGCGAGAAAGGCGAGGCCGCCAGGGTGCGGTCGCTAAAGAGCATGAGCATGGCTTGGTCGAGTGGATTCATCCGGGTAAGAAAAGCGCGGGAACCGTTGCTCGTGGCCTCGATATACCCTTTCTTCATGCTCTCGCTGGCGTCCACCAACAGCACCGCTGTCAGCGGGACGTCTCCACGCTCGAAAGTCACGAGATTCCGTCGTGCGCCATTGTCGATAACGGTGAAATCACCTGCATCGAGGTCGGTCACCGGATCCCCCGAACGGGTAATGGTGACATAGACCTGCTTGAGTGCGATCTCGACCTCTGCTTCGAACTCCACCTGCCTGGTCCTGACGGTCGAGGTGCCCTTGTCGCCCCAGATGCCGTAGGCGACCACGCGGAATTCCCGATCTAGGTTTTCCTCACCGATATCGACCAGGGCGCGGTAGGGTGGGTCGGCGACCACGGCCACGAGATGGTCGTTGACAAAGAATTCGACTCGGTCGACCTCGGCTTCGGCATCCACGACCGCCGATACCTCGATCTCACCAAATACCGCCTGATTAGAGGTCGGGTTATCGATAGCGACCGGGAGGTACCTGGGCTCTTTGCGCACAACCAGAACGCTGCCCAGGGGTCCAATCTCGGGCTTTAGACCGTGGGGCGCCAGGAGCTGCTCGAGAATGCCGTGAAGGGTGGTCGCGGTCGGGGTCCTCCCGATCATCATGTCGGGCCGCACGAGATCGCTGCTGTAGAGGATTCTCAGACCACGATTCTGGAAGTCACGGAGAACACTCACCAGCGGGCGACCGGCGTAGCTCATCTTACCGGCGTCATCGGCTACGAGCTGCGGCACACCGACCCACAGCACACTCGAGACCATCAGCCAGGCCAAGCCCCGTCCGATTGCTGAAGATCTTGGCATCTACGATCCAGCCTCCGTGGCCGTCTCGAAGTGGTGGTTACCGTCGAGGGCGGCGGCAAGCAGCAAGAGGCGGTGGTCTCGTTCTTGGCGCAGTGAACGACGAAGATTCTCGAGGGCGCTCCTGGGTATCTGGCTGTAGAGATAGCGAGGAGAGTCGCTACCGTCTGCCGCGCTCCGGCGAAGTGACACGAGAAGATCCACATCGCCGTCGACCGACTCGTCCCGGTCATTGAGATAGGCAAGATGAATCGGCAGCGATGGGTCGCGAGGTAGTCTGTGGACGGCCTCCTGGAGCAGAGTTCTGGCCGAGGTGAAGTCCCCGTTCTCGGTCAGGATGCGAGCCAATTCCTGATAGGCGAGCGAGAGGATCCAGTCGCTGTCCGGCTCCTCGACGAGCTGACGCAGAGTCTCGCCGGCTTCGCGTTGTCGCTCGAGTCGAATCAGATTGACCGCCAGTCGCAGTCGCCCCTCTCGATTTGGCGGATCGACCTCTGTCAGCTGTTCGAGGTAGGAGACCGTCCTCTCGTATTCGCCACGCCTCTCATAGATTCCTGCCAGTCCCTGGAGGGCCGCCACGTTTCGAGAGTCGACCTCCAGCGCGAGGGCAAAGAGCTCGACTGCTGCCGAGTCCAGGTGCGCTTCCTGGAAGCGACCGGCCAGGCTGGCCATGAGACTGCTGGCCATGAGCTGGCTCTCGTGGCTCTCCACTTTCTCGGAATAGAACTGCACCAGATCGGCGGTCATGGTGCGCGAGTGTCTGGCCAGCGGCGAGTTGCCCACGTCGAGATAGGCGACATAGGCGTCCTCGTGGAACAGGGTAACCGGCGCCAAGACCTCCAGACCACCTTCGAGCATGAGGTCTCTCAACACCTGGAGCTTGGCCTTCCAGAGCCGATTCAGCACCTTGGCCCCATGCTCCGTCAGCGCGGCTGACTCGAGATCGACAAGACTGGTCACCGCGCCCTCCAAGTCGCCGCCGGCGTAGCGCCCGAGCACCTGCCGGTACTGTTTCTGGAAGTCCTTCTTTTTGAACGACTTGGATTCGGCAGCGGCGGCCGAGAGCGGGAGCAGCAAGATCGCCAGAGTGGCGGTGATGGCCTTGGCGCGCATGGTGGGCCGTGGGTTGTCGGTCAGAGAAGACCAGCGGCGATGATAACCGTTCCTCCCTCTTCGCGAAATACCAGCCCACAGGTCGGCAGCACCGCCTCGAGGGCCTGATCGGGTCTCAAACCCGCGACCGAGCCGTGCAGGACGGTGCCGGCGGTAGCCCTCTCCAGCTCGCTGTCAGCGTAGTGCATTTCCCACCCGGTCTCCCTTTCCACCCAGTCGAGAAAGGTCTCCAGCCGGCTGCCCTCCAGCTCGAAGGGAGGTGCGATCTCCAGGATCCAGTCCCACTCGGGGCCGAAGATCGGCACTGGACCACGGGTGAGCTCGCCGTCGTCGTCCATCGTCAGCTCGACACCGGCTGGTGCCTCGAAGACCCGATCCTCGCGTCCCAGGGTTACCAGGCCTTCACGGACCCGCACTTTGATTCTCTGGTCCCTGATATCGACTTCGAACTGTGTACCGATGTCTTCGACCAGCCCAAAGGGGGTGCGGACCGAGAGGGAAGACCCGGTTTCACCGAAGTCACCCGAATCGAGGTAGAGCCGACCCGCCTCCAGGGCGAGAATCGACGCCGACTCGAACCGTACCAAGGTGTCGTACCCCAGACGCAACGAGGGTCCGCCGGCAAGCCGTAGAGCCGCTCGGGCTCCGGGCCCGGTGCTGACCGCCATACCCGAGAGTACGGTGTCGCCTGCCGCCAGACGTGAGCCGGGTACCCCGGGCTCGTCCCGCGGCTGAAGAAGCCGGACGTTACCCGTTACGGCTTTGAAGGTAGCTACCAGCTGGGGTGTGTCCAGAGGTGTGGCGGGGGTGGGGCGGAGGGTCAGACCGACAGCCAGCGCCAACACGGCAGCCGCTGCAAGAGCAGCGCCTGTCCACAGATAGGCACTTCTCCGGCGTCGGGCTCGGATCGATTCTTGCCATTCATCGTGGACGACGGTCCTGACACGAGTGGATGTTTCGGGGGGGACAGCAAGACGTGGACCGGCCAACCGGAGAAGCCGGGCGATCTGTTCCTGCTCGGCGTCCAGGCGATCCTGGTCCAGCGGCTGTTGGTCGTTGATGTTGCTCATGGTTCGAATTCCTCTGTCCAATCAGCTCCGAATCAGTGCCAGGTGGGGCTCGCCAAGGGCGGAGAAACCCTCCCGAAAAGCCTTGCGAGCGCGAGTCAGCAGCGATTCGGCCGCTTTTGGGCCCACCTGCAGCAGCTCGGCAATCTCCTTTACCGTCAATCCGTGAATGTACTTCCACTCCAGCGCGTCGCCGTAGCGGGGCGGGAGATGATCGAGAGTCACCTGCACCAGGCGGGCGATCTCCTTGCGGTGCAAGGTCTCTTCGGGGCCGCCCCCGCTCGACACCATCAGGGTTTCGAGGGTGGCCCGAATCTCGGGTATCTCCTCGATCAGGTCCACCTGGCGCGGCCGGCGGTTCTCCCGCCGCCAAAAGGCGCTGATCTCATGCCGGCAAAAGGTGCACAGCCAGGTGAACAATCTGGCCTCCCCACGGTAGGTCCCGAGCTTGGAGACCACCTTGGTGAGGGTCACCTGGGCGATCTCCTCGGCCGCATCGGGACAGTTGTCGAGCCGGGCGAGGGCAAAGCGATAGAGGCGAGGAAAGTAGCCGTTGAAGAACTCCTCAAAGGCCTCCTCATCACCGGCAAGCAGTCGCTTGACCAGTGTCCTGTCGCTCGACTCGCCGTCCATCACTCCCTCTGACCCATAAGTATGAGGCATTTTGCCCTAGAAATCCTTCGCCAGCGCCCGGTCGTGCCAGCCGGACAGCAACAATTGTGAGGAAATCGACCCGATCAGGGCCAAAAACATGTCCCACTGCGCATCCCAGACATCCCCCTGGCTGCCCAGGAAATCATCCGCCGATCCTCCACCGATCAACGCCGTCCACCACTCGATCAGCTCGTAAAAGGCCGAGAAGGCCAGACAAACACAGACCACCAGAAAGAAGAGCCACTTGCCCGGCCGCAGCGGCGAGGTGCGCAGCAGAATCTCCCGCGTCAGAATCGCCGGTATGAAGCCCTGCGCAAGATGCCCCAGCCGGTCGTAGTGATTGCGCGACATGTCGAACAGCTCCTGAAACCAGAACCCTGCTGGTACCCTGGCATAGGTGTAGTGACCCCCGACGATCAGTATCAGAGCATGCACAAAGAGCAGCACATACAGCAGATTGGTCAGCGGGAACCGCCGATAGGTCGCCAGCAGCAGGGGTATGCCTATTAGCACCGGCAACACCTCCAGCAGCCAGGTCACCCGGTCGTGAGGGTTGATGCCGGAGACGACCAGCACCACGACCGTGACCGCCAGCAACACCAGCGGCAGGATCCTGTCTGTCGAACTCATCCAGCGAGTCTCCCATAGCCAAGTGATTTCGTGTTTTTGGTCTCACGCGGGCTCACCGGAGTGAGGTGAACCTGATGAGGATGAATACCACCGCCAGCATGTCGGCAATGAGCGCCCAGATCAGCACAATGCTCTCTCCATGCCGGGTAACTCGCCCCAGCCAGTCGACCGTCCTCCGTGTCCAGCCGAACTGATTCCTCGCCGAGTACAGAAAATGAAAGAACGCGGCATAGCCCAGAATAACCAGGATCGGCGCGATGCTCGACGGACCGTTCGACGGATCGGGATCCATGTGCTGACCTATCCGTGGTCGTTGCCCGGATCGCGTCGGTGGCGCTCGGGAAATACTAGATTCAGCACCAAAGCCGACAGTCCCCCGGCGATCAGACCCGAGCCAAAGAAGGTGCGTAGACCCTCGGGCAGATACTGGAGCACATCGGGGCGGAGCTCGACGCCGAGGCCGAGGCCGGTGGCGACGGCGAGGATGACGAGATTGCGGCGGGTCAGCGGCACCGAGCGGTGGATGATGGAGAGACCGGAGGCGAAGATCATGGCGAACATGATGAGACCCCCGCCGCCGATCACCGCCGGTGGGATGGTGGCGAAAAAAGCGCCCACCTTGGGGACCACGCCCAACGCCACGAGGATGATGCCGCCGATGGCAGTGACATGGCGGCTGACGACCCCGGTGAAGTTGATCAGGCCGACGTTCTGTGAATACGAAGTGTTGGGGAAGGCGCTAAAGATTGCGGCAAAGCCGCTCATTACCCCGTCGGCGACCAGGCCCCCACGCAGCTCGTCGTCCGTGGGCTCGCGGCCGATGGCGGCGATGGTGCCGGTGATGTCACCGATGGTCTCCATGGCGGAGATGACATAGATAAAGCCCATCACCAGGATGGCCGCCCACTGGAACTCGATACCGTAGGCGAGAGGGCGGGGGAGCGCGAACCAGGCGGCGTCGGCGACGGGGGTCAGATCGACCTTTCCCAGGCCAAAGGCGGCGGCATAGCCGACGATCACCCCGATCAGCATGCTGGCGTAGCTGACAAAGCCGCGGCCGAACTGGTTGAGCAGCAGGGTGACGAGAAAGACCACCGCCGCGACCCCCAGGTTTGCAAGCGAGCCATAGTCGTCCGCGTTGACCCCACCGGCGGCGTAGTCCATTCCCACCGGGATCAGGGTCAGCCCGATAAGCATCACCACGATGCCGTTGACCAGCGGCGGGAAGAGGCGACGGAGCCGGACGATGGAGAAGCCCAAGACCACCTCCACTAGACAGGCTGCGAGACAGGCGCCAAAGACCACTGCCAGACCGTGCTGGCGGCCGATGGCGATGGCGCCGCCGACAAACGCGATCGAGGTCCCCATGATGACCGGGATACGACCGCCTACCGGACCGATGGGGTAGGCCTGGACCAGGGTGGCGAGACCGGCCATCACCAGCACCATCTGCAGCACAAATGCGATCTCGCCGGTGGCCAGCCCCAGCGCGCCAGTGATCAGCAGCGGCGGCGTGATGTTCCCCAGCAGCATGGCCACCAGGTGTTGGAAGCCCAGCGGGATGGCCTCGGCCAGCGGCGGCCGGTCGTCGATGTCGTAGACGACCCGCGGAGCCGCCACGGCCGGCCGGGTGGCGGGCGCCGCGGTCACGATCTCGGAATCGGACAAGATGGCCCGAATCCTATCCCATGGCTGTCCCGGGGTCGGTGATAAGATGCGCGCCAGCTTTAGCCATACAGGAAGTGAGTCCGCGGCAACGCGACTCGAATTGGAGTGGAGGTTCGCTATGCGTAAGAGTTTGTTTGTTCTGTGTCTACTGTTGGCGGTAGCGCCTTTGTCGGCCGGCGAGGATCCGACCAAGGTCGATTCCAAACACTACAAGGTGGTGTTCGAGAATGACGATGTGCGCGTGGTGCGGATCACCTATGGTCCGGGGGAGAAGTCGGTGATGCACTACCACCCGGAAGGGGTGGCCATTTTCTTGACCGATATGAAGGTTCAGTTCACGATGCCCGACGGCTCGAGCCAGGTGGTGGAGGCCAAGGCCGGTGATACGGTCTGGAGTGAGGCCGGGGACCACAATCCCAAGAACCTGGCCGACAAA
>SBFI01000373.1 GCA_006227875.1 Acidobacteriota bacterium | reverse complement strand
TCTTGCGCAGCATCCTGCGGTCGGCCTCGAGCTGGGTCTCACCTTCGCCGCCGCGCACACCGATGCCACCCACTTGGCGTGACAGATGAGACCAGCGGCGGGTGAGCCTCGGCAGTAGGTATTGGAGTTGGGCCAGCTCGACCTGGGTTCGGGCCTCGCGGGTGCGGGCCCGTTGAAAGAAGATCTCCAGGATCAGGCCGCTGCGGTTGATCACCGCTAACCCGAGGGTCTCCTCCAGGTTCTTGATCTGGCTGGGTGAGAGATCGTCGTCGAAGATGACGAGATCGGCCTCCACCGTCTGCACCGCCTCGCGCAGCTCGTCCGCTTTGCCGCGACCGATAAAGGTGCCGGGGTCGGGTGATCGGCGCTGCTGTATGGCTCGGCCCAGGACCTCGACGTCGGCGCTGCGCGTGAGCTCGGCGAGCTCGTCCAGGTGCTCTTCCACCAGGAAGCCCGGCTGGCCCGGCAGGCTGAGGGCCACGAGGAAGGCTCGGCGTTTGGAAACGGGGGAGATTGGGGTAGTCGACTGCAATTTGGCTCGGTCCAACCCCTATTCTACCCTCATCCAGGGTTTCGATGGACCGAATTGGTGCTGGCCGGACTCCTAGAAGCGATAAGCCAACCCGAAATTGAGCATCACGAAGAACTTGGCGTGATCGAGACCGGCATAGTGTCCCGAGCCTTCCAGTCTGATCGCGAAGCGCTTGCTGACGTCGAAATCGCCCGAGGCCCCTACGGTCAGACCGATAGCGGTCTGGTCGAAGTCTTCGAGATCGAGGTCTGTTCCCTCCAGATTGTAGGCACCCAACCCAGCAAAGAGAGCCGAGTCGAAAAGAGCACCGGAGAAGAAACCGCGCCGGTCCCGGTACTCGCCGGCGATGGTCAGATAGGTGAGCCGGGATCCCGTGAGCTCACCGAGCTCGTCGTTCTCACCCCAGTCCATGAGGCCCAGGCGGACGGCCACTTGAGTGTGGGACTCGACGTAGACGGCTGCGCCGAGTTGAAAATCGAAGTTCCCGAACCCGGCGTCGTTTTCGTCGACCGAGCCGCCCAGCCCGACCAGGAAGTTGACGTTGTAGTTGTAATCGTCCTGGCCGAAGCCGGCCACAGGGGTGACAAGGAGACCAACGAGCACCAGGCTACCAGCAAGCAGGCAATGGCGTTTCAATCTTCTCTCCCTTCGATCAGCGGCAACGCGGACGCAAGTATAGCGCCCTTCTTTTCGTCTTCTTACAGCAGGGCGGTCGTCACACTCCCACCGTCCGGGATACCTACCACTCGCTATGGTCTACGTACCGGAATCCTCGGCTGTCACAAGTCGTCTCTGGAGGCAGATGCTGGCGGTCCTCTTTCCAGCGGTTTGTTTGTGCTGTCAGCGTCTCGCCGACTGCGATTCGTTCGACCTCGGTTTGTGCGACACCTGCCGGTCTCGGCTCCGGCCGCTTGGCCGCGGCGGCTGCTCCGCCTGTGGGCGCCCTCTCGCAGCCGTGCCACTGCCTGACGGCTTCCTCTGTGGCGATTGCCGCCGGCGCACCCCCGCCATCGACCGTTTTGTCGCCGGCTGGAGCTTCGAGCCGCCCTTCGATCGGGTCGTTCACGGCTTGAAGTACGGCAGACTCGACTTTCTGGGCACACAGCTGGCCCGAGGTCTTTGGTCCCGGCACGGTCACCAGCTCGAGGAGGTCGAGGTGGTGATACCCGTGCCTCTCCACTGGCGTCGTCGTCTGAGCCGGGGCTACAACCAGGCCGAGGAGATCGCTCGTCCACTAGCTCGTCTGCTCGATCGTCCCCTCGAGCGGGCCGTGAGACGTGTCCGGGCGACCGCACCTCAGATCCGGCTCGACCGCCGCCATCGAGAAGGCAATGTCGCCGGCGCCTTTCGCGTTCGAGGCAGATCTCGACTGCGCGGTAGACACCTCTTGATTGTCGACGACGTCGCAACGACCGGCTCGACCCTCGAGGCCACGGCCAGGTGCCTCAAAACCGCGGGTGCGTGTTGGATCGTGGCACTGGTGGCCGGATGGACTCCGATGAGCAGCAAACAGCCAAAAACACCAACAAACAAGGACGTTTTTGACAGAATCTCGACCAAGAAACTATAATCGGCTTGACGTATATCTTGGTTTAGCGGTGGTGTATGCTGAACACCCGTCAACTGACTCTCCTACTCGTCACCTTGCTGGCGCTGACGCCGTCCCTGATTGCGGCCGACGACCTGGGTGAGCCGCTGACCGGGCTCCTGGCCGGAAGGGTCACCAGCTCCTCTACTCCACTGCCTTCTTCCCAGGTCTACGCCTACCAGCTGGCGGATCTCAGCCTGCGCAAGGTGGTGACCGATACCGAGGGGAACTTCCTCTTCGACCGGCTGCCCGCCGGCCTCTACAAGATCATCGCCTACAAGAGCGGTTTTGTTCCGGGCATCGCGCTGCTCACCAGGGCTACCGATCAGGCACGTCAGTATCTGGATCTCGAGCTGTTGGAGCAGAAGGCTGCCGAGGCCCGCACCGGCGGTGGTTTCTGGAGCGTGCGTGAGCAGATCCCGGCCGATGTCTTGCGGGACATCGCCATGCTCGAAGCAGGTGCCGAGCAGCAGAGCCAGCCAGCGAAGGCCTTCCAGTTTCAGACCGAAATGAACGCCGTGGCCGGTATGGATCAAGTGCCCGCGTTCGGCAACGCCCAGGTCACCGGCGGTCGCGTCGGCGTCCGCGGCAGGATGCGGGACCTGACCATTGGCGTGACCGGGAACTTTGTGCAACTTCAATCCTCTCTCGGTACCCAGATAGAAGGGGAGTTGCCTTCGGGTAAGACCCAGGCGGTCTCCGTCAACGTGGACAATCCGATCACCGGCGGGGTCGAGGTGAGCTCGGTCAACAACAGCATGGTCACCTACCCGCGACAGGGCAACGAATCGGTGGTGGATTTTCAGCGCCACCGGGTGACCTGGTCGCAGCCACTGGGTGAAAAGGGCCGCTCCGACTTCTCGGCTCAGTACACCGACGAGCACAACTTCTATAGTCGCGGGCTGATCGAGCCGATAGGGGTTCCCCAGGCCTCTCGTTCCTTGGATCTGTCGGGCTCGTACTCGACCGCCCCCACCGAGAAGTCGACGATGCGCGCGGGCTTCCGTTACCGCGAGCGCACGGGGCGATACGAACACGCAGCACGCCTGCCCGAGGAGATGCTGCTGCCCAGCGAGCGCGTCGACGTCTTTGGCAGCGCCGGCCTACAGGTCAAGCCCCAAGTACTGGTCGAGTTTGGCCTCTTCTCCACCATGCGCGACGGCAGCTTGTCGCTGGCGCCAAGTGGCGGGCTCGTCCTGCAGCTGGCGCCCAACTGGCGGGCCTTTACCTCGGCAAGCGTCAAGGCGCACGAGCAGGAGGTCTCTTTCCAGCGGCAGGACTTCACCCCGGTCTTCTTCGGCGAGTCCAACGCCTGCAACCAGGCCGACGAGTACTGCTATCAGGTTCTCCTCGCCCACTCCGGAAATGACGAGGCCGAAAACCTGAGCTTCGGCGCCATCCACCGTCAGTTTGCCGACACGCTGCGGCTCTATTTCAGTGAGGATTTCTTCAATCATCTGGAGAGCCTCTACCTGGTGCGGGGCGACAGCCTCCCAGAGCTGCAGTTCGCGATAACTCGACGGCTCGGCCCCGCGGTGCTGACCCGGATCTCCTCCAACGTGGCCTCGGGGGGCGGCGGCGTCCTTCGCACCGTCGACAAGAAGGCCTACGAGAACCAGGTACGCTTTCTCGTTACCTCTATCGACACCCAGTTCCAGCAGACGTCGACGGGTGTCTTTATCGCCTTCCACCACCTGGCGCAGGAGCTACAGCCCACGGGTCGCCGGGCCGGTAGAAGGTCGACCGATCAGCTGGAGATCGATCGGCTGCAGCTGATGCTGACGCAGGATCTCGGGATTCTCGAGAGCATAGCTTCCGATCTGGCCGTTCTGCTCAACATGGAAGTCAGCCGCGGCTCGACCCCGGACGGCTCGCCCTACGCCGATGAGGAGCTGCGCAAGCGCGTCATGGGCGGCCTGGCGGTCAAGTTCTAAGCCCCACTCCTCGCCCTTCCCATCACTGCTTCCCCCGGCCCTTACCGGGTGGGATAGCTGCCCGGCTGACGGCGCCCACCGGCCTGCGGCCGGCACACTACCTTGAATTCACTTTTTTGAACTAGAATCAAGGCGTTGAACGGTGAGCCCTAAATGGGTTCCAGAAAAGGCTTTATGTGGGGTTCAAAGATCCGATTCGATGGCACAGTTTGTGCTATTACCGATAATCGTCGGTTGGCAGGAACCTCTACGCTGATGCCAAATCCTTCGGTTTTCCGCAAGCTGCTGCTGGTCGTTGCCGTGGCCCTGACCCTGGTGGTGGTGGCCTTTGGCGGTGCCAGCTTCTACCGCAAGGCACAGACTTTCCAACCCCTGGGCTTCACCGCGGTCGACGAGGAGGGTCACTGGCGAGTTACTGCCGTTACCGGGGCCGAGAGCCCGCTCGAGGTGGGCGACCAGATCATTCTCATCAACGGCCAGGGGCATGGCGAGCTGGCCGACCCCGCCGCCGCCTTGCGATTGCGGGATGTCAGCGAGCTGGTGGTGCTGCGGCAGGGCAGGATGGAAAGTCTCTCCCACCCGCTGCCCCCTCTCGACATCGATTTCCCCTATCTGATCCTGGCCCTGATCGGCGTCTGCTACCTGCTTATCGGTCTCTACACCCTGCTCCGGGACCAACGCCGGCCGGCGGCTCTCTTCTTTCTCTGGTGTCTGACCTCGGCACTGCTCTACCTGGTGTCACCGACGGCCCCCTACGATGCTCTCGGGCGGGCAGCCTATTTGCTGGACGAGCTGGCCCGGATCCTGTTGCCGGCGCTGACCCTGCATCTGTTTACGATCTTCCCGCGACCGCTGGTCCGCAAGAGCCGACTGTCGCGTTTGGTCCCGTTTATCTACCTGCCCAGCGCCTTTCTCCTGCTGCTGCAGATCGATCTCGTCTTCTTCGACGGGGCCTGGCTCCTGGGTGGCGCCACAACCTCGGCGATCACGGTTCTGGATCGACTCGAGCTCTTCCACCTGGTGCTCTTCTCGCTGGCCGCCGTCGGTGTGCTGATCTGGCGGTTGCGCCGGACACCGGCGGGTGAGCCATTGCGACAGGCTACGTGGATCGCGGTCGGCATGGTAGGCGGCTACCTACCGTTCTTGATCCTCTATGTGCTGCCCTTGACCTTCGATCTGTCCTGGCCTCCGATCGTCACCTCGGTCGCCGTCCTCTTCCTGGCTCTGGTGCCCCTGACCTTCGCCTACGCGATCCTGCGCTACAAGCTGTGGGACATCGGGGTGATTGTCCGTGACACCGCTTCGCTCAGTCTGACGGTGCTGGTCGGTGTGATCGGTTTTTCTCTTGCCAACCTGGTCATCAATCGCGCCGTGCCCGACGACATGAACCTCGCCCGTACGGTGATCTCGTTCACCTCGGGTCTCATCATCGCCGGTCTGTTGATCCCAACCCGCAAGGGCATCGGATCATCGCTCGAGCGACTGCAGTATCGGAGCGGCTATGCCCGACGGCGGGCACTGACCGAGTTCGGACGCGAGGTCCTGGAGCAACGCAGTCTGGCCCGACTGTGCGCCACGCTGATCGGGCGACTGCGGGCGGGCCTACACCTACGACAGGCAACCCTGCTGCTCGCGGCCGGCGACAAGCTGATAGCGGTCCAGCCGGTCCGCGATCTGCCGGCCGAGCTACCCGTCGATGCCTTCGACGAGGAGTTCTGGCACTCCGATGTGAAGACCCTGTCGCCGGTCGAGTTTCCCACCGATGAGCTGACCACCGAACATCGGCTCTTTGGCGCCGGCTACCGGTATGCCTTCCCGCTGGTCGTCCGCGAGAGCACCCTCGGGGTGCTGCTGGTGGGCTACAAAGAGGATGGGGAGACACCGCTCAACAGCGATGACCTGGATCTGGTTCGCAACCTCTTGACCCAGGCGGCTCTGGCCATCGAGAACGCTCAGCTGCTGGATGAGGTCAAACAGCAGCTCGAAGAGGTCGTCCGGTTGCAGCGCTACAGTCAGGACATCATCGAATCCTCACCAGCCGGGATTGCGGTGGTCGACCCAACTGGACACGTGGTCTCGGCCAATCAGGCGTTCGCCAAACTGACGGGCACCCAGATCGTGGAGTTGTCGGGACGCCCACTCAAAGAGCTGCTGCCCGTGGATCCCCTGCCCAAGCCGGGTGAGGGTCTCCACGAGCTCCACATCCGTGATCGCGACGGTAAAGAGCGCTATCTGCAACTGACCGTGGCGCCGCTGGCGGGAGGCGACTCCAACGAGTCGCGGGTGGTCGTCGTCCAGGATGTGACCGAGCGGATCGTCATGGAGAATGCGCTCAAGGAGAAGGAGCGTCTGGCCTCGCTGGGGATGTTGGCTGCCGGTGTGGCGCACGAGGTCAACACTCCGATCACGGGCATCTCCAGCTACGCCCAGATGCTGCTCGCGGACACCAGCGCCGAGGACCCACGACGACAGATCCTCGAGAAGGTCGAGAAACAGACCTTCCGCGCCGCCAGAATCGTCAACAGCCTGCTGGAATTCGCCCGTGATCGCCAGCGCGATGAAGCCCCGGTGGAGGTGACCTCACAGCTCGCCGAGTGTCTGGAGCTGCTCAAAGAGCGGATCGAGGAGAACAAGATCGAGCTGGAGTGGGAACAGCCGGACGAAGACATTCTGGTGATGGGCAATGAAGGCGAGTTACAACAGGTCTTCTCCAATCTGATCGTCAACGCCACCGATGCCATCGGCGACGAAGGCGGACGGCTTCGGGTCACGCTGGAGGCCAACGACCAGTGGGTGTGGGCCTCTTTCGAGGACTCCGGGCCCGGGATTCCGCCCGCCGAGCTGGACAAGATCTTCCAGCCCTTCTACTCCACCAAGCTGGGTAAGGGTGGTACCGGCCTCGGGCTGTCCATCAGCTTCAACATTGCTCGCCGGCACGGCGGGGAGATTCGTGTCATCAGCCACCCCGGTGAAGGCAGCGCCTTTATCGTCGAGTTGCCGCGACACCACCCCGAGGTCACCACGGGTTAGGGACACTTGGCGATGAAGATCCTGATCATCGACGACGAAGATGTCCTGCAGGATGTCCTGACCTCGATCCTGGTCAAAGAGGGCTACGACGTCCTCAATGCCGGCACCGGGGAGGAGGGCCTCGAGATCCTCGAAAAGGAAGAGGTGGATCTCGTTCTGCTCGACCTGATGCTCCCCGGGATCAACGGCCAGGAGGTCCTCAAGAGGATTCGTGCCGAGGATCCCGAGCAGGTTGTCGTCGTCATCACCGCCTACTCGTCCATCGAGGGGGCCATCGACGCCATGCGCGAAGGGGCTTTCCACTACATCCCCAAACCCTTCAAGAACGAAGAGGTGCTGCTGACGATTCGGCAGGGTCTCGAGCGGCGACGGCTGGCCTCGGAGAACCGTGAGCTGAGGGCACAGCTCCGTCAGCGCTACGCCTTCGACAACATCCTCGGCAAGAGCAAGCCGATGACCAAGGTGTTCGAGCTCATCCAGCTGGCGGCACCGGCCAAGAGCAATATCCTCATCCTGGGTGACAGCGGTACCGGCAAGGAGCTGGTGGCCAAGGCGATCCATCACCATTCCCGGCGAGCCGGCGGCCCCTTTGTCACCGTCAACTCGGGCTCGATGCCCGCCGACCTGCTGGAGAGCAATCTCTTTGGTCATGTCAAGGGTGCCTTCACCGGGGCCGTGTCGAGCAAGAAGGGTCTGTTCGAGGTGGCCAACGGCGGCTCCATCTTCTTCGACGAGATCGGCAACATCCCCCCCGACACCCAGAGCAAGCTGCTCCGGGTCATCCAGGAGAAGGAGTTCATGCGTCTTGGAGGTGTCGAGACGCTCAAGGCCGATGTCAGGATCATTGCCGCCACCAACATCGACCTCGAGAACGCGGTACAGGAATCGATCTTTCGCGAGGACCTGTTCTACCGTCTCAACGTCATTACCATCGAGCTGCCGACGCTGCGCAAACGGCCTGAGGATATTCCCCTGTTGGCCCGCCATTTCCTCAGCCACTATGCGGAGGAGAACGACAAGCCCATCGAGAACATTTCTCCTTCCGCCATGGAGCTGCTGATGGACTATGCCTGGCCGGGCAACGTCCGGGAGCTCGAGAACGTCATCGAGCGGGCGGTGGTGCTCTCCACCTCCGAGGAGCTGGATGTCGATCTGCTGCCGCCGATGATTCAGCAACCGGACTCCTCACAGATGCCCACAGCCACGCTGCCCTCGAACGGCATGGCCTTCAAGGACGCCATCAGCGCCTACGAGCGTCAGCTCATCATCAAGGCCCTACAGGCCACTGGCGGCGTGCAAAAACGGGCCGCCGAGCTCCTCCGCGTCAAGCCCACGACCCTCCACGAGATGATGAAGCGACTCGAAATCTCGGTGGATCGGGTGGCGACATAGGACCCCCGCCCACCCAGGGCTTGAGGGCTTGGGGTTGTGAGGGCCCGAGGGAATAGCCTGGTTTCCAGAATTGTTGGACAGTTCGCCGGGGCTGGTGAAGGGTTGCGATGGTCCCGGAATTCCGCTATCCTGCGGCGTTCTTGGCGGCCATAGGGTCCCCT
>SBFI01000147.1 GCA_006227875.1 Acidobacteriota bacterium | reverse complement strand
TCGCTCCGGTCGACGCCGTCGATGTCGTCAGGAGGTGTGAGACCGACGAGGCGTGCCAGGGTGGGCGCGACATCTACCGTAAAGACCGGTTCGGTCACAACGCCGGCGGCGCCGGACGGGACACGCAGGAGCCAGGGGACATGGGTGTCGTACGGGTAGACCGAACCGTGTGTTGTCGCCAACGACGTCCAGGCCAGGAAGTGCTCTTCGAGTTGGACCATGAGATCCGGGCTCCGGTCGGGGTGGAAGCTGTTGGTGAAGAAATCACCCAGCGGCTCTCGAGCCGCCACTCCGGACTCGAGCTCGGATCGGGTCCAGACCCGGGCCACCCCCGGGCAGCCTTCCAGCAGGCGCCGCGTCTCGGCTTCCAGCTCACCGAGCGCAATACCCCGAGCGGCTGCCAGCTCGCGGTCAAAACGGAGGTTGGCCGCGAACCACTTGCCCTCGCCGAACCGCTGCTCCAGCCCGCCCGCGAGACGCTGGAAGCAGAGGATGTCGTCTACCCCGAGGCGGCGCGCATCGACTTCGTGTCTTTGCAAATAGGCCTGTAGCGGATTGACACCATGATCCGAGGTGAGGGTGACGACGACCTGCTCGCGCCCGATCTCCTGATCGACAAATGCCAGCAGGTCTCCCAGGGTCCGGTCCAGCCGCAGGATCACATCCAGCAGCTCGGGGCTGTTGGGTCCCCAGTGATGGCCTACTTTGTCGGCCGCTGAGAAAGAGAGCCCGAGGAAATCGGTGGCATCGTCTTTCCCGAGCCCCTCGCTCCTGATCAGAGCCCGGGCAAAGACGCCGAGGTATTCGTCGACAAAGGGTGAGGACTCGAAAAGATCTTCGTAGAAATGCTCTTCCGGGGCGACGGTGGCACGGCCCAGAGGATGGGGGAATCGGTGCCCGAAAGGCTCACGCGCGACCGGCTCGATCTCGTAGCCGACGTCCGCCGTGACCACTTCGGGCAGCGGCTCCCACGCCTGGCCGAAGTAGCGATCGACATAGAGCTCGCGGTGAAACTCGGTCAGCCAGGCGGGCTCGTCTTCTTGGTAGTAGTCCGAGGTAACAAAACGGCCGGTATCCTCTTCGTACCAGTAGGACGCGTCCCCGGTTTTGCCGGCCATGAGGACCGCCGCGCGAGGTTTACCGCTGGCACCAAACACTTTCGATTTTGGGTCGGAGACCTTGAGCCAATCACCCAGAGTCGAGGCCAGTAGCTGGTGCGGTGACCACTCTGGATTGTAGCGGTCGTCCTCGACGGCATCGACGGTCCCGCCGCTGACCGGATCGAACCATTCATTGGCGATAACACCGTGGTGGGAGGGATGTTTGCCGGTGACCAGCGACGCGTGTCCCGGTGCCGTCTTGGTGTCCGAGTGGTGATGCAGAGCATTCGTGAACACGATCCCTTCCTCGAGCAGCTGGAGCAAGCCATGCTTCAAGAGCGGCCGGAACCGCTCGAGGTAGTCGGCCCGACACTGATCGACGACGATAAGAATGATCAGCCGGGGAGCGTCGGCCGTAGGCTGTGGCTCGGCTCCGATCGGCTCCCCTGCGCGGCAGGAGAGAAGGAGAACAAGTGGAACAAGAGTGAGAATGGGAGTCCTTCGGTTAATGCTGAATCTCACCGTCGTGCCTCCAACCCGGGCTCTGCCGGTGGTGGTCCGGTCGTGTTGCGAACCACCAGGCTCGGCGCAACGACCTCGTGTGTAGGCTCGGTTCGGCCCCTGTCGATCCGCTCGAAAAGACGGTCGACCGCCATTTGGCCCATGTCTGTGCTCGGCTGGTGGATGCTGGTCAGTGAGACGTGTCTCAATGCCGCCAGCGAGGTGTTGTCGTAGCCGATCACGGAGATGTCACTCGGGATACCCAGACCGGCTTCCTCGAAGGCATTGATCGCACCAATGGCACAGAGATCGTTGGCGGCGAAGACGGCCGTAGGTAGGGGCCGCTTGCTGAGAAGCTCTTGCGCGCCCTGATAGCCGCGCGGCTCGGTGTAGCCACCGGACACCAAAACGATGTGCTCCTCGAGACCCAGCTGGCGCATGGCGTGCTCGTAGCCCTCGCGACGTTCCTGAGCACCCGCCCCTGTACCTCCGTCTATGTGGGCGATGCGAGCATGCCCCAGGGCGTGGCAGTGATTCACAGCGATCTCCGCTCCGGCACGGTCATCGTTGGTAACGCTGTCGGCAGAGGACGTCTCCGGCGTCGGGCGATGGAGGACAACCACCGGCACCGAGCCACCGATGTGGCCGATCGACTCCTGATCGATGCGGGGGCCGGCCAGAATCAGACCATCCACCCACAGCTCGAGCAGATTTTCTATAGCTTCCGTCTCCCGCTCCTGTTGTCGGTCGCCCGTTGTGAACAGCACCTTGTAGCCCAGCTCGGCGGCCTGTTGCTGGATCCCGGAGACCACATCGCCAAAGAAGGGGTTGCTGAGATCCGAAACCATCACCCCGACAATCTTGGTGCGGCGCTGAACCAGACTCCGCGCCATCAAGTTGGGACGGTACCCGAGCTCGGCCGCCGCCCGCAGCACGGCTTCCCTACTCCTCGCGCTGACCTTCTCCTCCCCACGAATCACCATCGACACCAGGGATTTCGAGACCCCCGCCTTGCGGGCCACGTCTCGGATCGTGGGTCGGCGCCCAGGGCGGGACTCAGAGGGATTCACGAAGCTTTTTCCT
>SBFI01000127.1 GCA_006227875.1 Acidobacteriota bacterium | reverse complement strand
AGACCCGGCACTCGATCCTCGCCTCGGTCCTCGGTGACCTTGTAGATACCGCCGATGACCGTGGTACCGCCGTCTCGCACCATCACCCTGGTCTTTGCGTCCTTGGTCGAGATCGGTGCATTGGTGGCACCGACCACCGCAAAGGCCAGCAACGGCTCTCTCTTCTGGATGTTGATGTCGAGCAAAACCGTTCCCTCCGCCGTCACGTGCGGTGTGACATCGAGACGGAGCGTGGCGTTTACGAACTGCACGCTCACCGTGTTGTTGGCCACCGTCTGGATCGGAATCTGGAGACCGCTCTGGATCGAAGCCTGCTGGTTGTTGAGCGTGGTTACCCGAGGCGCGGACAGGATATTGACTAGACCCTCGTCCTCCGCCGCCTGCAGGGTGATGTCCAGGGTAAACGTGTCGAGCACGTTGCCCATGGTGATGTCGAGCAGACCATTGGCGCCACCGGTCAGCAGGTTGACGCTACCCTCGACCTCACCGGAATTGGGGAACATCAGACCCGTGGTATTACCGTGCTCTGTATCAGCCACACCCAGAAAGCCCCACTCGATACCCAGGGTCCGCGAGAAGTTCTTGGTCGTCTCGATGATCCGGGACTCGATCTGCACCTGCGGCTCGGGGGTGTCCAGAGTTTCGATGATGGCGATCACCGTCTTCATGTAGGCGGGAAGCTCTTTGATGATCAGAGTGTTGGTGCGGGCATCGACGATCACCGCGCCCCGCTGGCTCATTACGCTCCGCTGTAGCAGGCCAGCCATCGACCCTGCCGGGGCATAGCTGACCTTCTTGATAATCGTGCTCAGCGGGATCGACAGGGCTTGGGCCGCCGCCAATTGACGCTTGGCCTCGGCCTCGGTGCGCAGCGTGTTGATGGGGGCAATACGCATGATATTGCCCTCCAACTCGTAGCCGAGACCGTTGATCTTTAGAATCTGCTCGAGAGCCTGGTCCCACGGCACGTTGGTGAGCTCGACCGTGACCGAGCCCCGAACCCCGGGTTGGACGACGACGTTTAGCCCACTGATCTGGGCAAAGGAGCGCAGAACGTCCTTGATATCGGCGTCCTTGAGACTCATCGTCATCGGCTCGCCGTGGTAGGTCCTCTCGCCGGTGTCGCCTACCTCTTGCTCCTCGAAGACCGTCCCCGAGCCGGTGTCGGAGGACCTCGTTGCCGGCGCTGCGCCGACGTCGGCCGCAAAGAGATCGGTGGAGCCGGCCGGATCCTCGGCAGTGGTAGTCGGAGCGAAGGAGGGGACCTCGTCTTCGACAACCGGCTGTCCGGCCGTTCCCGCACCCACGTCGTCTTGCTGGATCTGGGCAGTTACGGCCACCGCGGGCAACCCGTGGGCGCCGACGGCGTCATTCTCCGCCGAGCCCATGCCCTCGCTGTCACTTTCAAAGGACTCGGCCCATGTGGGCTCGACCTCGGCTATCGGCTCTTCTTCTCGAGTCGTCCACCCGCTCGAAACATCCTGGACAAGAGTCGTTGAATCCGCCGCCTCGAAGGTCAGTACCAGACCATCGGGCAATCGCTCGACCTGTGCCGCAGCCGGCGAGCTCAAATCCACCACCACTCGCGATACCAGCTCGGGCTGAGGCTTGAATTGGGCGACGCGGACCTGATCCACGAGTCCTCCATCACCCGAGATGGTCGACAGCGGCGCTGTGTTGACAACTCCGATGAGGTCTATGACAAACCGCTCGGGTGCCTGGAGGGTAAATGTCGAATAGTAGAACTCGCCATCACCCAGCACCTTCACCATCGTCTGTTGGTCCGCTATCGATACCTCGACGTTCTGAAGCTGGCTGGCCGGCACGCCCTCCGGCATCGGTCCCGGCGTCGTCTCCGGCTCGCCAGGCGCTGCTGTGGCTGCGGCGGCTACGGCTGCCTCTTCGCCAATCGAGATGGACTCCTCGGCCACAACGGTGTCGTCGACGGCGGGACTGTCACTCTCGAGCTCATCGACCTCGGCTACTCTCCACTCGTCATCGACCGGAGCGATGCCGACGAGAAGTCGCGTACCGTCGGCCTCCACCGAGTGCTCCGCCTCAGCGCGGGTTCTTACTACGAGGCGAGTTAGAGGACGTTCATCGCTGTCATCGGTGGTAATCATCACCGACTCGACCAGGCCATCGTCTACAAAGAGGTCGTTCACTCCCACCGCCGGCTGGCTGTTGGGGAGCTCGACCACCAGGTGATCGTCACCGTCCCGATAAGTGGTCCAGACAAGTGAGCCACTGGTGTCTACCTCCAGTTGGGCGCCCGGTGCGGCCTCCCGCAGATCCAGCGAATAGATCTCCACAGCCGGTGATGCGGTCGTCTCCACTATCGGAGTTTCGACCCCTACACGGACCGAGGACTCACTGCTGGTCTCGGGCGGCGATGACGCGCTACAGGCTCCCAAAAGGAGCGCCAGCGCAGCCCCGCCAAAAGCGGCCCAGGACCGCCACTTGCCCCACTTGTTCATCTCGATTGCGATAGTACGCATGGTGCTCGCCTCCATCCCACAAGTATGAGGACCGCGCATCCTCATTGCTCGGGGTTGAGCTTCTTGGCCACCTCACGAAACGGCTTCAGGGCCGTAGGATCGTCCACGATTTGCTTGAACACGACTTCATTCGCGCTGATGTTGACGACGTCGCCGTCGTAGAGCTGATCACCGGGACGCAACAAATAGCTCTTGCTGCTGTCGGTGGATTGAATCTGCGCCACCGGTCCGTCGCCGGTGAGGAAGATTCCAGTGAGATCGATTTCGTCGATAAGCAGACCGGGTATTCCTTCCGGTCTGGGTCCTCTGAGCAGCGGGCGATCACGAGTCGCCAGCAGCGACTTGAAGGGGTCGCGCCGGTTACCCGGATCGTACGAGTACCCTCCCCCGGCGAAGATGGCATCTTCACCTCTCAGTATTTCGTCGATGTCCTCGGGCTCGAGAGAAGGTACAGGGGTCTCCTCCGCGCCTTCCTCCGTGCCGAAATCATCCGGCTCTTGCGCCTGGAGGGAGACTCCCTGGAGCCCCACTACGAGACCGATCAGGGCCACAAAGACAATCCAGTGCCGGCTCCTAGTCACGATCATCGTCCTCCGGTTCCGAGCCAGCCTACTGGGCCCCCTGCCCAGTGGTCGGCGGTGGTGGCTCCTTGTAGATGAAGGTCTTGGCGTTGAAGTTCGCCGCTATCGAGCGCAGCGGGTTCGACCCTCTGACCGCACTGACGGTCAGACCTTCGATATTGATGATGCGCGAGAAACGACTGATGCGGTCGAAAAAGAGGGCGAGGTTGTGATAGCTGCCCTCGAGACTGATGCTGATCGGCCATTCGCTGTAGAAGTCCTGATCGATGAAGTTGCCCGGAGCGAATCGCTTCAGATCGAAGTCACCCTGCTCCGTCAGGGTCCGGATGCGTCGCAGAAGCTGCGGCGTGTTGCGCCGGGCCGGCAGAATACGCAGCAGCTTGTCGAGCTCCAGCTCGAGAGCTCTCACCTCTTCGCGGAATCGCGGCAGCTGAGCTTTGGCGGCGAGACCCTCTTGGATCTTCTGCTGGAGACCCTGGAGCTGCCGTTCGAGACTTGCCAACTCTTCGTTCTTCGGCTTGAGCAGAAAATGGAAGCACACGCCGTAGATGAGACCTCCCAGCACGAGACCCAGCAGGGCCGCGACCCACCAAGGCTTGTCCTCGAAACCAGTACGCATCTCGATAGGTCCTTTCTATCCTTCTGCGACCGCGGCTGTTTCCACTTCTTCGGTCTCAGGAGGCGTATAGGTGAACCTGTAGGTCAGCGAGAACCTGTAGACCGGGCCTTGGCGGGTGGTCTCTCTCAAGATCGGCTCCTGGAACTCGGGAACCCGGTCCAGATTTTCGATGAAGTTGGCCACGGCGTTGGTGTTGAAGGCCTGCCCCTGGAGTGTGATGGTCTCGCCCCTGACCTGCATGCGAGTAAGCCAGAGGAGCTCCGGCAGGGCTCTGGAGATCTGGTCCATGACCTGGACCGGACCCCGCTGGTTGGCCTTGAGGTTGTTGATCACCTGGATCTTGCGCTCGAGCTCGGCCTTCTTTGCTTTGAACTCCTCCACCTCTTTGATGAAGGGTGCAAGCTCGTCCACCTCGCGCTGGGCTTCCGCGACCTCGTCCTTCTTGCCGTTGACCTTGCCGTTGAGGTACAGGAAGTGTCCGGCAGTCATGAGAAGGCCTATACCAATCAGACCCACCATGACGAAGAACGGCCAATTCGACTCTTCGCCGGTTACCCCAGTCAGCGCCGACGGGCGTGCCGCTACCGGACGCTTTGCTTCGCCGATGAGGTTGATCTTGATCATGACAAATCAGTCCCCGACTTTGCGCACACCGAGGCCAATCGAGACCGCGAGCATCGGTGCGATCGAATGCAACCACTGCGAGTCGAAGTCACTTTCCTTGAAGTGGATCCGCCGCAGGGGATTCATCAACTCGGCTCTGACGCCGAATCGCTCTTGCAGAATCGGCAGCAGGTTCGGGGTCTGCGCACAGCCCCCGGACAGAACGAGCTCACTAACCGCCTCGGAGTCGGCCGTGGCGGCGAAGAAGTCGAACGTCTTCTGGATCTCGGCAGCCATCTCCTCCGACACCTGGTCGAGCACAGTTCTGGCCTCGGCCGGAGAGCATCCTTCGACCTGCTCGCCGCGCTTGGCTCGCTCGGCTTGATCGAAGGACAAGTTGTACTCTCGCTGGAGGGCCTCTCTGAATTGGTTTCCGCCAAACGAGATGTCGCGCCAGAACACGCTGGTGCCACGAGCCAAGACATTGATGGTGGTGACAGCGGCTCCCATGTTGACGAGAGCAACCACACTTTCCGGGTTGATGTCGTAGTTGATCTCGTAGGCGTTCTGCACGGCGAAGGCATCCAGGTCGACGATGGCCGGGCTCTTGCCGCACTGGCTGATCACCGACACATAGTCGTTGACCTTGTCTCTCTTCACCGCGACCAACAACACCTCCATGGTGTCCCGACCGAGATCGCCCTCGGACAGAATGACGTAGTCGAGTCGAACATCATTGATGTCGAATGGGATGTACTGTTCCGCTTCCCACTGGATCGACTCGTCCAGCTCTTCGGGTGGCATCGACGGTACCTGGATCTTCTTGATGATGACCGAGTGACCCGAGACCGAGGTGGCGAAATTCGCCGCCTTGGCACCCGTCTCATCGGTGAGCTTTTGAATAGCGTCGACCACGAGCGAGGAGTCCATGATCGAGCCGTCGACGATGGCCTCTGGTGAGAGAGGCTCGATGCCCACACGCTCGAGGCTGTACTCGGCGCCCTTGCGTTCCTTCAGCTCCACCAGCTTGATGGCGGAGCTGCCGATATCAAGACCCACAACTCCTTTGGAGCGAGACCAGAACACGACTAGCTGGAACCCCCTGAATTCATAGTGTTTATGCTAGTTTGCGAGCAATAACTTAAAGCATTACTGCAACTTAGCAGGGAAAAAAACGCGCTGTCAAGGGACCAATCCACAAGTTGAACGGAGCCACCAGAAGCACCGCCTGAGAAACCGGCTACCGACCCATCGGCCGGCCGGCTCTCCACACGCCCCGTCCCCCACTCTCTGTGTGCGCTTCGGTTGTCCATTCCCTCCGTTCCTCTTGGAGCCATTCGCAGCATCTGCTAACCTAGGCGACCCTATTTAGTCATGTCAAGGAGATAAGTAACTATGGCAAAGGAGTGCGCAATCTGCAGCAAGAAGACCATCACGGGACGGAGCATCAGTCACGCTCATAATGTTTCCGCCCGCACGTGGTCACCCAACTTGCAGCGTGTCCGAGCCGTGGTCGATGGCGAGACCAAAAGGATCTGGGTCTGCACCCGTTGTCTTCGTAGCGGCAAGGTGCAGAAACCCCCGGCTCGAAATTGGCAGCCCGACCAAGCCGAGGCTTAGACTCACACCCAATCTCGACACCAACTCGAACACGAGCGACCGGCCGCTCTCGCAGAGGAGCGGCCGATCTTCGTGTGCGCGAACTGCGTTCAGGCTTTGCCGTCCGCACCCGAGACCGACGCCATGCGTCGATCGACGTGCAGAACACCCGGCAGCGCTTGCAGGCTCTCGTGCAGCTTCTGCAGATGTCTGCGGTCACGGACTTCGACCATGACCTCGATCAAACCGCGACCCGAGTCTTCGGTATCGGCTTCGATGTGGCGAATGTTGCTGTGGTGTTTGGCAATCGCCTCGGTAAGGCGTGCCAGCATCCCCGGTTCGTCTTCCGTTTCGATCGACAACACGACCGGATAAACCTCCTGGGTCTTGCGCTCCCACTCGACCTCGATCTCTCGCTCGGGGTGGTAGAGGAGATTCTTGACGTTGGGACAATCCGCCGAATGCACCGAGACGCCGCGGCCGCGAGTGATGTAACCGACGATCTCTTCTCCCGGTAGCGGACTGCAACACTTGGCCAGATAGGTCAGCAGATCACCCTGACCTTTGACCCGGATCGCACCGGTATCGAAGGGCAAGATCTTGGTGACCGCACGTCTCAATGCTCCGGGTACTTCTTCCGCCGTCGCCAGCTGAGCCTCGCTCAGCACCCGGTCGATCACATACCGTACCTGGGTCTTGCCGAAGCCGATCGAGCTGTAGAGATCCTCGATCTTGGAGAAGCCCTCGCTGCTCAGATAGTCGGCGAGCGCCGGGCTGTCGACGATCTTTCTTGGCGTCACCTTGTACTTCTTGAGCTCGCGCTCGACCACCCGCTGTCCGATCTCCATCGCCCGCTTCTTCTGCTCGGTGTTGAGCCACTGACGGATCTTGTTCTTGGCCCGCGAAGTCCCCACGATCCCCAACCAGTCGCGACTCGGATTCCTGGCCGGGTTGGTGAGTATCTCGACGATGTCACCGTTCTGGAGATGGGTGCGCAGCGCCACCAGCTTGCCGTTGACCCGTGCACCGACACAGTGGTGACCCAGCTCAGTGTGAATCTTGTAGGCGAAGTCCAGCGGTGTCGCTCCGCGCGGAAAGGAGAAGACGTCCCCCTTCGGGGTGAAGGAGTAGACCTCGTCGGGGTAGAGATCGATCTTCAGCGTGGTCAGAAAGGTGCGGGGATCCTGCACCTCTCCCTGCCACTCCAAAAGCTGCCTCAGCCAGGAGAGATTCTGGTCGGCTTGGGCCGGGCCCTGGCGCCCTTCCTTGTAGCTCCAATGCGCGGCGATTCCCTCTTCGGCCACCAGGTCCATGTCTCGGGTTCTGATCTGCACTTCGAACGGTTGGCCGCTCTTGCCCACCAGGGTGGTGTGAAGTGATTGGTAGAGGTTTGGCTTGGGCATCGCCATGTAGTCCTTGAACCGTCCAGGCACCGGCCGCCACGCCTGATGAACGACCCCGAGAGCCGCATAGCAATCCTTGATGCTCGGGGTGACGATGCGGAAGGCGAGATAGTCGTAGAGCTGCGAAGTGTCGATCCCCTGGCGCCGGAGCTTGCGATAGATGGAGTAGTAGCGCTTGACCCGGAAATTGATCTCGGCCTCGAT
>SBFI01000206.1 GCA_006227875.1 Acidobacteriota bacterium | reverse complement strand
CGCCGCTTGCCGCGGGCGGCATTGGCGTAGAAGCCCCAGTAGCGGGTCGTCTGCTGGGAGGGCTCGGGGATGTGATCGACGACGCGGGCAATGAAAGTGGTTCGGGCGCGCAGTTAAGCCCTCAGCGCCGATGGTACTGCACTGGAGACGGTGTGGGAGAGTAGGTCGCCGCTGGGAAGTTTCTTCATAGACGGCCCTCGCTTAATGCGGGGGCCGTTGCTTTTAGTTCGACCAGCCCGAACGACGGACGGCCGCAACTCGAGACTACCTGCGTGCGGCCAGTGCGTAGGCGTCGAAGTACTTCTGCAGAGACGAAGCGGTCGACCCATACTGGTTGGGCCCGGCAAAGAAGTCCGCCACCACTTCTCGGGCCCGCGAGATCTCACGCAAGCGCGCGGGCGACTGCCGGTGGCGGGGGTCCGCCATCGTGAGGTCGAAGAGCTCCAGGGCACGATGGAGGGCCTTTCTGGCGAGATGTGGATTGCGTCCGGTCCAGCGTGCGGCCCGGCTCACCTCACTCCCCACGTTTCCCAGCTGCTCGGCGAGCGTCAGCTCCCACCAGCGCCCAGCCGCCAGGTCGCGATGCTGTGTGGACGTCACCGTCGGACTGCCCTCCCGACGACGTCTGCTATGGCGGCCCGCTTCAAGGGATCGTCGACGCCACGGGACCGATTGCCGAACGAGGGCCGCAAGTTGATCATGGAGTCGAACTCCAGCCACTCCTCCTCAGCGAGATCCGGATAGAGGTTGATCCCCCACAGATCCTCTTGTCTTGCCCCTTCGGCCAGTAGCTCGGCCTCTTGATCCGCGTGCATGTCGGCGTCGAGCAGGACGATGCCACGCTGAAGATCGACGACTCCCTTGACCATATCTCCGAACCGGCCTGCGGCCATCTGCCGGAGTTCGTCCAGTGTCACGGGATCCGATTCAGTAGCTCTTCTCATGGGCTTCGACGAGCATTCTAGTCGATCCCGGTCACTCCCAGGGGCTGCGCACGAGTCCTGCTTGGGAAGGCTCGGGGATGTGATCGACGACGCGGGCGATGAATTCCAGCACATCCCAGCTGACGGTGGCGGGAGTTGAAGCGTGGCAGGCGGAGGAAGCTTCCATCGGGGCGGAAGCTGCCGTCGGTCATGAGAATGTGGATATGCGGGTGGAAGTTGAGCAGCTCGCCAGAGGTCTGGAGGAAGCCCACAGCGCCGGGCGTCAGCTCAGTGCCGTCGAAGGAGATATGGAAGTAGAGCTCGAGAGCCCGCCAGGCGCAGGCGGCGAGCTCGCCTAGCAACTTGCGGTCGTAGCGGAAGAAGATTCCCAGCCGTTTGGGGATAGTGAAGACCACCTGACGGTGGGGGGTGTCCTCGAGCAGTTCCTGCTCTGCCCAGGCCACCCAGAGCAGCTCCCGCTTCTGATGACAGCTTACGTGGTGAACCGGCGGCGATTCCCGAGGCGACTCGAGCAGATACTCGTCCTCGTTCCCTACTCGGATTTCCTGCGGGAAGCGCCAAAGAGATTCAAACAAGCGAGGTGGACTCGCACCGAGTACTCCGAGCCATTCTTCGAGTTCACCTGGCAGGGGTACCGCGAAGCCGGCAAGATCGAATATTCGATCCTGCGCGCACGGTAATCTCTTCCCCTCCGGTGAGTCGAGAGTTGACCCTCATCATGACCTCCTGGCTCGGCGGAGTAGCCGGACCTCAGAAGGCGTAGCCGAGAGCGAGACCAAGGACCCAAGTGTTCTCCCCGGTCTCGATCAGGTCGAGGAAGGCCTCGGGGTTCAGGCTCCAGTTGTCGCCCAGCCCGATGTGGTAGCCGACCCCAAAGCGAAGGGCGAACTTGTCCTTCTTGGGTGTGGACTCGATCCCTGGCCCGGCTATGAGTCGCCAATTCCCGCCCGGATGGAGGCTCACCGGAAAGACCAGGAGCCAGTTGCGGACCGTGTCCTGACCGAGCGCTTCGAGGGCAACACCCGCACCCCACTTCTTGTGGAACCGGTACTCGTACTCGAGACCGAGGGCGAAGCCGTTCTCGTCGGCTCGCCCCTCCTTCGACTCGGTGGCCCAGCCGGCTAGAAGGCCCAGGTGGTGGGGGTGGTTCTTGTCGTGACCGCCCGCCGCCCGGGTCACGGACGGCACAAAGGCCAGAAAGGCCAGCACCACGCCAACTGGAAGCCACAGCAATCGTCTTGGCATCAAGCTCCTCCAGTCCTCACTTGCCCTTGGAGTGCATGGACCGCTGCTAGTCCCTGCCATCGTCCACCGTCAACGGGCTCAGGTAGTGCTCCTCGGTGATCCCTTTCTTGCGCATCGCCAATCCGGTCAGGCATTCGCGCACCAGCCGATTGGTGTTGTGGACCGTGGTGTAGCCGGGATCACGGGCCGGGGCCAGCTCGACGACATCGACGCCGACGACGTTCGATTCGGCGCACAGCCGCCGCATCAGCGGGAAGGCCTCGCGGGTGGTCAGCCCCGCCGGCTCGGGGGTACCGGTGCCCGGCATGTAGGCCGGATCGATGGCGTCGATGTCGAACGAGATGAAGAGATACTCGGGGCCGTCCTTGGCCTCCTTGATGACGTCCTCCATGACCGCGTCCCAGCCCCGGCGCTCGACCTCGGCCATCGGGTGATACCGGAAGCCCTCTCGGCGCATCCACTCGAACGAATCTTTGTCGGGATAGTAACCGCGTAGCGCCACCTGGATGTAGTTCTTCCCCGGCACGTGGCCCTCGACGATGAGGCGCTTCACCCAGGCACCGTGCGTGATCAGATGACCCATCATCATGGTGGCATCGTAGTGGGCGTCGAAGTGAATCACGCCGACATTGCCTTTGCCGTAGACGTCGGCCAGAGCAGCGATGTTCGGGTAGGAGAGCGAGTGATCGCCACCGATGATGAATGGGATGACGTGCTGGCCGTCGGAATGGGTGGTCTCGGTGATCTCGCGGACGATCTCCCGGATCGCCTCCATCGAGCGTTCGGTGCTCAGTGGGTCGACCGGAGCATCACCGTAGTCGACGATCGTCAAATCCTCGAACGGATTCACCAGTGTGTGCATGTGCGACATGGTGAAGGCCCCCCACCCCACATACTCGGCATCGGAGAGCCGCAGCGCACCGGGCCCGCGGGAGGCGCCACGCTGACCGCTCCCCATATCGGTGTAGGCGCCGATCATCGCGACATCGACCTTGCCGGCGACCAGATCTTCCGGCACCAGGGCGATGGGCAGCCTGAAGAAGGTCGGGATACCGTTCCAGCCGAAGCCACCTGGAAATCGCTGGACATTGATCGGGCCGGGCTCCCGGCCCTCACTGAGGTCGTCACGACGAAGCTTCCAGAGGTCGTAGGTAGGGTCTTCCCTGTTCAAGGGGATGACCGGCTCGACCCCTGGTGGGGCCGGCGCGGACTCACCGGGACCGTCCGGCGTATCGTCGACGAACTGCGCATGGCAGACCGGCGCCTGGGCGAGGCCTGCGATCAGCAGCATACAGATCGAGAGTCCAATCTTCCTCATGGCTATCTCCTTTTGAACCTTCCTGTTCTCGGCGAAAAGATCGCCTATTCTATTCGGGCGAGCTGGCTTGGTCTACTGCGCACCAACGCGCGGCGAGGATGTTCTACAGCAGCCGTCTCTCGTCGAGCAGCTCGATGCCGCGGATCTTCCAGCTGCCGTCGACGGCTATGAGATCGAGGGCGGCGTCGTAGCGGTTCTGCCGGTAGTGGACGTGTCCAAAGTGGTTAACCGATCCGGAGACCTTCCAGGTCGCCACCACCCGAAAGCCCCCCTCGCCGTCGCGGCGCACCGATGGCACCTCGAGGATCTCGACCTCGTCGACCCGGGCGCGGGCGCCGCCGCGGTTCTCGAGCTCCAGGGCGCGGCGATTCTCGAGATAGACCTCGGCCAGCTGGTCGCCGGTGACGCTGACCTCCAGGCGGTCGTAGATGGCCTCTTCATCCCGCAAATCGAAGGAGCGGTAGACATTGGTGAGCAGGCCGTCCACGATCTCGGCGGCCTCGCTGCGGGAAGGGGCCCAGCCTGCCAGTCCAGGTAGGGCGACCTCAGTACGCACGAACGGATAGAGGGTGGCGGCCACGCTCACGGCCACCACGGCGACTGCCAGGGCCGGGCCGCCCCAACGACGTTGCACCGAGCCGACCCCGGCCGCCAGGGCCAAACCGACAAGCACCATCGAGGACAGGGGCCACCGCGGTGCCCGTACCGCGACCGCCTCGATCGGTGGGGTCCCGAAGCTCGACAGGTCGTTCGCCCACGCGAGGACCGGTTGCTCAGGAGTCAGCGTCACGCGCTCCGAGCCGGTGGGGTCGGTCCAGACCGCGGGCACGACCGAGGTCGGGGTTGGAAAGACCTGCCAGCCGGCGGTGACCCCCGAAGGCGGTCGATCGACGCCGTAGACCAGGGAGACGCCCAGAACAGCGGTGTCCAAGGGCTCGGGCACCGGCTCCCTGCGCGTCGTCACCCCGGTGGCCGCCACGCTGACAAAGTCGGTGCGCGCGAGCAGCGGCACCGCCTCGCGCCCGTCGATCGCCAGCTCGATGGTTCCGGCGACCATCCGTCGTGCACGGGCCGCGATCTCACCCTGAACTTCCGGCGGCGCCACGCTGCCGGGTCCACCGTCGATCCGCAGCGGCTCGAGAAAGTCCTGCAGGCTGAGCAGCACCTCCACCCGCACCTCCTGCGGCTCGATGGTGAGAAAGATCATGGCCGACTCTTCCAGGCGGCGGGGTGGCGGTGTGGCCCGGCCCGCTCCACCCCCGGCACCTGTGCCGGATCTGAGGTCGTAGCGGGCGGCGGCCATACGGTCGGCCGGGTCGATCCCGGCTTCGGCCGTGGCCGAGAATCCCGTGGAGACCGCGGCAATGACACCCGCGGCGGCGAGGCCGCCGAGGCCTACGGTCACGCCATCGGCCAGGCGACCGGCCGGCACCCGTCGCCAGAGCACGGCGGCGAACAAGGTGAAGGCGAGGAGTGCGAGATCGATCCCCACCAGGGTGCCAAAGAGGGCGGGGACCACATTCCCCGGGTCGAGACCCGAGACCGAGAGGACGTCGGCCATCCCCAGGCCATCGACCCCACCCGCCGCCAGAATCAAGGGCCAGAGACGCACTTCTTCTTCATCTCGCAGTGCCGATCCGGCGAGCAACGCCGCGGCGATGCCCAATCCGGCCGCGGCCAGCTCCGGGGGCTGGGGAGGCACCCCTAAGTCCACCCCGACCATGGCCAGGGCGTGTCCTCCGGCATAGACGAGGAGGAGCCGAAAGGCTCGACGGGTGCCACCGGCGACCGAGACGATACCCAGCGCCAGAAGGGCCCGGAGGGCCATCCACTGGAGCCGCTCGAAGCCGAGGCCGAAGTGCTGGCGCGCCACCTCGACCGCCGTGCGCTCAACGGGCTTGAGCACTTCGATGGGGATCGGGATGGACACCACCCGGCGGGGAAACATCGCCCGCTGCACGGTGCCGTTGCGCCAGCGGGCCGTGAGCAGCACCGCTGAACGGGCCCAGGGCAGAAGCAGCGCGTCACCGGCTTGGAGCGGCTGCTCGGAGCCGCCGAATTCGTAGCGCACGACGAGCCCGACCCCTACCCGCCGGTAGGTCGGCCGCTCGGCCAGGGTGAATCGGCCGGGAACCACCGGCGGCCGCAGCGCGGCGACCATCCGAGGCGAGATATCCGCCTCGAGCGCGTAGCCACCCTCGCCCAACTCGATCAGACGGGCCGAGGTGATGCCCACGTCGTCGGCGATGGAGGGCTGAACGGTTGCCAGAAAGAGAACGGCGAGGAAGCAGCCGAGCCGGCTTCGCAGGGAGATCACTCCGCGGCCGACTCCTCGACGAGCTCGATCCGGTACCTGGACCGGATCTCGTCGACTCCCTCCTGCTGGAGCTCGCGGGTCTTCTCCATCAGCCATTCCTGGCGCAGGTAGTGCTCGACGTTCTCGAACACTGCCACCTCGGGAGGGTGCCGCTCGGTCACTCGCAGCAGATGAACACCTTGCACCGACTCCAGAGGGCCGTGCCACTCCCCCTCCTCGAGGCGCTTGAAGGCGTTGGCAAAGTCGGCGCCAAAGACGCGTACCAGTGAAGCCCGGGTCTGGCGGGGCATACGACGGGGCGCCAACATCGAGGGTGAGCCATACTGCTCGGGGTCGGCGCCGGCTCGGAGTGCCGTAAGCACCTCGTCGAGTCCCTTCTCGGTCACCTCCTCCCCCCAGGGAAAAAACACCTGCTCGAGAGACGTCGACTCGGGGCTCGAGTATCGGTCGATGTTGTCGCGAAAATAGGCCTGGAGCTGGGCCACCGAGGGGTCGGCCACGGTTTCGGTCAGTGCACCCCGCATTATCCGGGTCAGCCGCTGACGGACCCGGAAATCGCTCCACTGCAGCCCGCGCTCGATGGCCTCGCGCAGCAGGACCTCATCGTCGATGTAGCTCTCTCGGATATCGTCTTTCTCTTCGTCGGTCAGCGGCCGGCCCAGAAGGTCCTCCTGCTGCTGCTCGAGGGCTCGCAGCACCGTGGCTTCGATACGGACGATTTCGCGCTCGGGCGGCGCCAGCGGTGCCCAGACACCGTAGAGGAGTGCGCCGAGAATGAGAAAGAGGACGAGGGGATGCTGCCGGACTACCGACCCAAGCTTTCTCTGGCCTCTCTTTTCCTCCATGGGAGAATCTCCGGCCGGCTACCCTACCAGAGCTGAAGATCTCGCCGGTTCAAGCTGGTGGTGGTTGGCGCACGTCACCCAGCCCTTTCAGGAATTGTCGAGCAATTGCAGGCGAATGCCGCTTACCTGTTCAGCTCGCCCGTGACCTGTGGCTGGACATACTCGGGATCCATCTCCAGTGCGTTCATGGCGATCCCACCGAGGCACGCCAGGGCCAGGTGGCGCACCATGCGCGCGCTCTGCATCCCGTTGTTGTCCAGATACGGGTTGTACTCGACGAAGTCGGCCCCGACGATCCACTTGGCGGCACAGAGCCGGCGCAGCTGCGGCAGGAACTCGTGGGGAGTCAGCCCGGTAGGCTCGCTGGAGTTGGTGGCCGGCACATAGGCCATGTCGAGGACATCGATGTCGAGGGTGATGTAGACCAGGTCCTTGCCTTCGAGCCTGGCGAGGACCTTGTCCATCACCGCCTTGAAGCCGTCGCGCTGGATCTCATTCATGTGGTAGATGGTGGTGCCGTCGTCCCGGGCCTGTTGGTAGTACTTCTCGCCGTAGCTCCAGGACCCCATGCCTACCTGGATGACGTCCTCACCGCGCAGGAAGCCGTCGCGGATGTTGCCCGACATGAAGTAGCCCGCGTGCGACCAGTAACCCCAACCGAAGTAGCTGTAGTCGAGGTGGGCGTCGCTCAGGTCGCCTACACGGCTCGGCCCACCCGCCGCGTGGGGCCTCGGCCTACCGCCGCCCTGGGATGTCCTGGAATTCATCGCCCGGGTCGTGGACCACATCCCCGAGCCCTCCCAACAGATGACCCGCTACTGGGGCTTCTACGCCAATGCCGCCCGCGGCAAGCGGCGCAAGAAGGCCGATGAAGGCAAACAGGCGAGCCCGGGGCCAAGACCCGAAGAAGAAGACGACTTCACCCGGCAAGCACGGCTCAGTTGGGCGAAGCTGATCAGAAGGGTCTATGAGGTCGACCCATTGTTGTGCCCATTCTGTGGCGGTGAGATGAGGGTTCTCGCCTTCATCACCGACTTTGTCACCGCCAGGGCGATCCGGCGAAGCCTGAAGCTGCCGGCCCAAGAGCCCGAGCCTCTGGCCCATGGGCCACCGCACGAGCTCGAGCTCTTCGACCAGATTGCCTGACACGCCAACTGCCACGATCCGCCACGCGGCCTGGTTCAGATGCGTTTGCCAGCGCGAAACCCCGGGGATTCATCCACTCGATCCTCACCACCCACACCTACAGACTCGAAGAATCGGGGCCAAAAAGGCTGATTGCCCAACTTCGAAGCTTCCAAGCACACTAAACCGAGGTGCAGTGGTGCGGCCTCGAAAAGCGATCTCCCGCAGCTCCTTGGGTCCTGTTTGGTCTGGTTTTGTCTGGTTTGGAGGCCGGGTAACGGTCTTGAAAACCGGCGACCCCTCACGGGTTCCGACCGCGCGCTTGCACGCGCCCGTTTGAGCAGCTGAAGCTGGCAGGATCCCATGGGTCGCCTCGACCTTTGTAGGTCACAACACTCGGCCAGGCGCACAGGATTCGTCCGCCGCCGATTGGTTGGCCAGCCGGATCTCGGTATGACGCGGGTAGTCGCTCTGGCGCTTCGCCGCTTTCCACCCATTCGTCGATCGCGGAAAGGTAGTCGGCGCCATCCGGTCCCGGCCCCAACATGCAATGCGTGACGCCCAGGTCGGAGAAACAGCCTGACATCATCCCGCGCCGTCGGATCATGACCGAGAACAGTCTCGTAGTACTTCAAGGTCCCGTAGGCCGACATGCTGCCATCCATCCAGCCGTTGTCGATAATCAGCTTGCCGCCCCGTGCACGGAAAGCTGACAGGTCGGGGTTGTCTGCGTTCAGGGTTGGTGCCACGCGTGCTGCTTTCTGTGCGAAGTCCGAGAAGTCGTATCCGACATAGCTCCACTCGGGTTCGTTGTAGACGAAATAGCGGAGTACTCCTGTCGAGAAGGCCCATGTCCCGTTGGGTACGGCCGGGGCCTGGAATTGTTCGCTGTCGGCGCCCTCATGGTAGTCAAGGTCCTCTCCGGGCTCGTATCCGCCCGTAAACCACAGCTCCCAACCGATTGGCGTACCAGGTAACTCCGCGCCGAATGGAGCACCGGGAATGATCTGTCCGCCAATCTCAAAATCACCATAGATTGCTTCGGCGACCTCCACCTGCTCTGGCGAAAGGCACTCGCCGGACTTCGTCTCGCCGCAGGACAGGCTGGAAACCTCGAAGGCGCACTGCCGCGGATCATTCAGGACACCATCACTGAGCCCGTCGAGGCCGTCGCATTGCGCCATCACCGCATCGCCGATCAATTTCAAGGCCTCTGGCCCGATGATGGGCTGTTCGATACGAGTCGGGTCGGGATACATGAGCTGCGCAATGCGTGTCCAGCGAGCACCCAGCTCATGTGTCCAGTTGAAGGCCGGAGACATTGCAACGATGCCGTCGAAATCTTCCGGGTAACGCTGCGCCTCCATGAGTGCCTGCCCCCCGCCGCGCGAACAGCCGGCGAAATAGCTACGCGCGATTTCTCCGCCGTAGAAGGCCTCGGTTAACGCCTTGGAGTTGACCGCCGTGCGATGCACCGCTTGGTGGCCGAAACTCACCAGCCGCTCCAGATGGTTTAGCGCCCAACTCGCGTCGAGCGAATGCGCCTGGTGTCCGGTATCCGTCCCTACTGTGGCATAGCCCATCTGTAGAGCCCCAAAGAAATCCTGCGCGGCATTGACGACCGAGCCTGCGAAGCCACCGCCGCCGCCCATCACGAACTTGCCACTCCACTCATCCGGCAGCAGGAGCTCGAAGTTCGTCTCGGTGCCGATCACGCCCGAAACCTTGCAGTGGGGCACCGGCGCGGCTTCGTGAGTGACCGAAGTCAACCTGACGTCGGGCAACTCGGGCAGCGAGTCGAGACTGCAGACGGCCTCCTGTTGAGCTGAGGGTGGTTCGGCGGTTGCGCAGCCGGCTATTAGAGTCGACAGTAGTGAAAGCACCGCCAGGTAGACCGTCTGGCGCCGGACGGACCGATTCTTGGGCTCGCATGAGAACCTCCTGAGCAGAGAGAGTCCGTTTCGAAGATGACGGACTGAGGTCCATCTAGGATATCCATTCCGAGAGTCTCGGGCTTGGAAGGCGTAAAACGGTACTGAAAACCGGCAGGAGTCGGGCTACCGTGCGAATGCGTCAGCTCTCCAGTTCGTTCACCGCCCGCCAAGGCGGCGGTAGGCCCAGGCCCCACGCGGCGGGTCGGCCGAGCCGTGTAGCCGACCTGTGCGGTCTCTTCGTTCCAAGAGAGCCTTTTGAGTGCGAGTGGACAGCGGATCATGTAACGGCCCAGTCGGGCAGCACCTTGCCGGTCTTTGACCCGCACCGCACCGTGGATCGAGAAGCCGCTGTGGCGCCAGGTCAGAAGGTTGCGGACGGTCTCCTCGCCGATGAGACCCTTGTCCACGAGCGTCCTCAGGATCTCGGCACGGAGGAGGCGTTCGAGGTGGCGGGAGTTGAAACCAGGCAGATGGTAGAAGCTTCCATCGGGGCGGAAGCCGCCATCGGTGACGAGAATATGGACGTGCGGGTGGAAGTTGAGCAGCTCGCCCGAGGTCTGGAGGAAGCCCACGGCACCGGGCGTCACCTCAGCGCCATCGAAGGACACATCGAAGTACAGCCTCAGGGCTCGCCAGGCACAGGCAGCGAGTTCACCGAGGAGCTTTCTGTCGTAGCGGAAGAAGATCCGCAGCCGCTTAGGGATGGTGAAGACCACCTGGCGGTGGGGGACGTCCTCGAGCAACTCTTGCTCCGCCCAGGCCACCCACAGCAACTCTCGCTTCTGATGGCAGCTTGGACATAGGCGGCTGCGGCCGGAGTTCCGGCAGGGATTGCTCCCCGACCGCAGAGCTATCGAGAGTGCACTGCGAGAGCTCGTGCGCGAGGTCTCCAGCCACGAGCTCGTCAAGCGCTGGATACCGCGCTTCGAGATCTTGTTGTCGAGCTATACCCTCCGCCAGGCGATCGAAACGGAGGGTTACGAGCCCTTTGGCGACTCGGCGTCGATGACGGAAAGTTCGATGGTCTCGCTGGTCCCGTCGGTTGCGGACGGCAGGCTGCGCCGCTGCCTGGAGTGCTTCTTTCGCGAGCTCGGCGTAGGAGTCATGACGACGGGCGAGCAGCTCGCCAATCTAGGGCACGACAGGCTCGAGCAGATCCACGGCCTGGCCGAGGCGCCGGAGCGCCTGAGGAGCTATCTCCATGCCATGGGGCAGCGAATCGACACTCTGGTGGTCCCGCTATCTGGCGAGCTGGGAGAACTGGGCAACAAGGTGCAGCTTCTCGCCGCCACTGCAGCAGATCGCGCCTCCAGGGTGCCACGCCTCGTGTGCATACGCCTCGAAGGCAGCCGTTGCGAGGTGCGCACTCGGCTGATCGAGCTGGGTATCACCCTGACGGGAAACGTCGCCCGTGCCGAAGCCGCCTCCGACAGGGCGTTGGCTCTGGCCTAGGACGGATCTGCCCCAGGCCTAAGGCTTTCCTGTGCCGAGAGCGCCTCTCGGCAGGGGTCGCCGCTGGCGTTGGCGCTGCACGCGCATCTGGCCACCGGGTCAGTTCGATGGGCGCGGTACTTCATTTTGATCGATCATGCCGGCAGTCAAGACTCGCCGACTTGCTGTAATCGACTGAAAATATGAGAGATCCGTCCGTGGCCAGGTACTTGCACTGGTATCAGGGTGGCTCCAGGCGGACCTGCTCCCGCTCGCCTCGGCTTCCGGAGCCGCCACGTCACTTTCGCGGGAGATCGGAGAACAAGAGATGAAGAACGACACTGGCCTGACAGAGGCGAGCCGGCAGTACGCAGCGGCTTATGCGGCGCACTACGGGACGAAGAACTTGCGTGAAGCTCTCGAGTTCTACAAGGGTATCGTGGCCGCGCACCCGGACAGCCAGGAGGCCGGGTACTCCCGGTCACAGATCCAGAACATCGTGACAAGTGTGGTCCCCAAGAAGGAGCTTCTTGATGCTGCAGTAGACCTGGCGCTGGCCTGCTTTGAGCGCGAGAAGTCCAACGGGCGTGAGGCGGGATCCGGTCACGCCACTCGTTCCGTCGGCTTCCAGCTGGCGTATGCAGCACGTCCACGACCGACGCGGTGGGACCCCGCGAGCTTCAGGCGCTCACCAAGCGGAGGGATGCGTGCGCGGCAAGTGTCATCGACAACTGAAGAAGGAGATTGACATATGGAAACTCTGAAGGCCTACTGTAGGAACACTGCCCCGGTCGTATCGGAGAGTCAGTGCCATGCTCGAGAGGTCGTCGATGTCTCGAGGGGCAAGGGCCAGTGCAAGAGGTCTTTGCAGCTACGATGGGCTCGGTCATCTCGGTGGCTGGCCTTGGCGCTAGTGCTGTTCATTGCGCCTGCCGTTGCTGCCGCAGAAGCAGACCCGACCGACGCACCGATGAATTCTCACGCGAAGCGCTACGGGAGCGGATGGGAGTGCGATTGGGGCTACCAGGAAGTAGATCGGTCCTGCGTAGCCGTCCAGGTGCCACCCAATGCGCATCTCGACTCTTCCAGGAGCGGATGGAAGTGCAGTCGAGGCTACCGGCAAGTCGACGAAGCCTGCGCGTTGGTCGATGTACCTCCCAACGCCTTCCTGAAGGCGAACGGGCGCGATTGGGAGTGTGCTCGCAGCTACACACGGGTCGATCAGGCATGTGCCGCGATCGAGGTACCCGAGAACGCTTATCCGGTGGACGGCTACGGTCGTGGTTGGAAATGCGATCGCGGCTATCGAGCGGCTAACGGCGCTTGCGCCGTCGTCGTCGTACCTCAGAACGCCTTCCTGGATTCCAGCGGACGCGATTGGGAGTGTAGTCGGGGCTTCTACCCAGCCAACGAGTCGTGCGTTGCCGTCGCGGTGCCTTCAAACGGGTATCTCGGTGCTGCCGGAAACGGCTTCGAGTGCAAACGGGGCTTCCGGCGGAGCGGCAGTACGTGCGCGCCCGTCGAGCTACCCGAGCAAGCCCATCTCGCGGCTTCGGGGCGCGACTGGGAATGCAATCGTGGGTACCGGCGGACCGGTGATTCGTGCGTCGCGGTCGAAGTGCCTGAGCACGGCTACCTGGCCTCGTCGGGAAGCGATTGGGAGTGCGAGCGCGGCTACAGGAGAAGCAACCGTACGTGCACGCTGTTCACGGCACCAGCCAACGCGCACCTCGGTTACTCCGGCAACGACTGGATCTGCAACCCGGGCTATCGGCGGCAGGGAGAAGCCTGTGTTCAGAACGAAGGGTAATGACCAGGCTCTGGTCAAGCGGCCAGAGCCGGACGAAGAGCGGGTCGAGGCGGCATCATCATTCCCAGCACTGCCTGGGAGAGCCTCAGGAGGCCGAGGTGGCGGAGGGCAATCTTTCTGACTCCGGTCTATCGGCGATCGGGCTGGCCCAAGCCATGACACCGCCTCGTGGCCCCGGACCGCAGTCGACAGTCATCGACACCTGGCAGGCCGAACCGCTGTCAGGCCAGGCCAAGGTCCTGGAATCCGTCATCGAGTGCCTTCCCGACGGCGTCATTGTCGCCGATCGGTCGGGCAGGTTCCTGATCTTCAACAACGCCGCCGAGCAGATCTTCGGCACCCGGCCACGAGACGTGCCGTCGACGGACTGGGCGCAAACTTACGGCTACTTTCTCCCCGACGGCGTCACCCTCTACCCCAATGACCAGCTGCCGCTGGTGCGGGCTCTGCGGGGCGAGGAGGTCAGCGACGCCGAGATCTTCGTTCGCAACGGGCAGGTACCTGAAGGCCGCTGGATCAACGCCAGCGCTCTGCCGTGGCGTGACGAGACGGGCGCAGCGCGAGGGGCCCTGCTCGTTTTTCGCGACGTTAGCGACACGAAGAGGTCGGGAGAGCTCAACGAGCGTCTTTCCAGCGTCGTGGAGCAGACCGCCGACTCCGTGATCATCACCGAGTCGAGCGGCAAGATCGTCTACGTCAACCCGGCCTTCGAGCGGACCACAGGGTATTCGCCAAAGGAGGCGCTCGGGCGCACGCCTCGGCTGCTGAACTCCGGCCAGCATGACCGAGAGTTCTTCCGGGAGCTCTGGGACACGGTGCTGGGCGGCGAGGTGTATCGGGGAACTCTGGTCAATCGCAGGAAGAACGGAGAGCTCTTCCATGCCGAGCAGACGATCACCCCCATCGCCGGCCCTGATGGCCGGAGCGAGTATCTGGTATCTGTAGCGAGGGACATCACCGAGCGACTGCGCAACGAGCGGCATCAGGCGCAGCTGGAGGCGGCGCGGGCGATCCAGCAGAGGCTCTATCCGAGAGAAGCCCCGCAGGTCCCCGGATTCGACATCGCCGGTGCGGTCCATCCGGCCGACTCTCTATGCGGCGACTACTACGATTTCTTCCCGATGCCGGGCGGGTGCCTGGGCATGACGATCGCGGACGTCATGGGTCATGGAGTCGGCCCGTCGATCCTCATGGCTCAGGCCCGTGCCTATCTGCGCTCGTTCGCGCTCACGCATGCCGACGTCGGCGAGATCCTCCGCCGGCTCAACGACATCCTCACCGTCGAGGGCTCGCAGCGGGAGTTCGTGACTCAGATTCTCCTGCGCCTGGACCCGGATGCGGGGACGTTGGTCTACACGAACGCCGGACACCCGTCTGGCTTTCTGCTCGACCGCAACGGCGACGTGCGGGAGGAGCTGCGGTCTGGCGGCATTCCTTTGGGGCTCTTCAGCGATAGGCCTTACCTTTCGAGCCGAGCGATTCGACTGGAGCCCGGCGAGCTGTTGGTCCTGTTTACCGACGGGATCATTGAGCGTGGTGAGAGCGCCGGGGGCGAGTTCGGAACCGGTAGGGTCCTCGAGACCATGAAGCGCCATCGCCGCGATGCCGCCTCCCGGATCCTCGAGGCCCTCTACGAAGCGGCCTCCGGCTTCTGCTCCGATGAGCCCCAGCTCGACGACATGACGGCGGTTGTCTGCAAGGTCGAGGGCTAGGATTGATCCGCGCCCTTGGCGCCGATCAGGCCCCACTTCTTGAGCCTTCGGTAGAGCGTCGCCGAGCCGATTCGGAGCTGATCGGCGGTGCGCGTTTGGTTTCCGCCGTTGAGCTTCAGCACCGCCAGGATGTAGTCCTTTTCGACATCACGGAGCGGCTGCACCGCTCCGCTGCCGGGCACCGGTTTGGGAAACGCCTGGCGGATCTCCTCGGGCAGATCGTCGAGATCCACGCGGCTTCCGTGCGCCAGGGCGACGGCGCGCTCCATGGCGTTCTCGAGCTCGCGCACGTTGCCCGGCCAGTCGTAGCGCAGGAGCTGATCGGCGGTCCGTGGCGTG
>SBFI01000221.1 GCA_006227875.1 Acidobacteriota bacterium | reverse complement strand
ATCCAGATCTGGGGTGACAAGAGCTACTCGATGCGGCTTTGGATCGATCCCAACAAGCTGGCCGCCTATCGGCTGTCGCCGGTCGATGTGCGCAACGCGGTGCGGCGGGAAAATGTCGAGCTCCCCGGCGGCCGCATCGAGGGTCAGGAGGTGGAGCTTCCGGTGCGGACCATGGGTCGTCTGCAGACGCCGGAGGAGTTCGAGAGTCTCATCTTGAAGACCGAGGGCGGGCGCATCGTCCGCTTCCGCGATGTTGGCTCGGCCGAGATCGGACCACTGAACGAGCGCACGGTACTCAAGAAGGGCGGCGTGCCGATGGTCGCGGTGGTGGCCAGACCTCAACCGGGGGCCAACTTCATCGAGATCGTAGACGAGTTCCGGCGGCGGGTGGCGGTGATCGAGAAGAACTTGCCACCTGACATCGGCGTGGACTATGGGTTCGATGCCTCACAGTACATCCGCAAGTCGATCTCGGAGGTCGAGCAGACCCTCTTTATAGCCCTGTCGCTGGTGATCCTGGTGATCTTCTCGTTTCTGCGCGATTGGCGGACCACCATTGTGCCGGTGCTGGTGATTCCGGTGTCTCTGATCGGCACCTTCTTCGTTATGTACCTGGCCGGCTTTTCGCTCAATGTGCTCACCTTCCTGGGCCTGGTGCTGGCCATCGGTCTAGTGGTTGACGATGCCATCGTCGTGCTGGAGAACATCTACGCGAAGATCGAGCGGGGCATGTCGCCAATCGAGGCCGGGATCGTCGGCACACGCGAGATCTTTTTCGCCGTCGTGGCCACCACGCTGGCTCTGATTTCGGTGCTCTTACCGATCTTCTTTCTGGGTGGACTCACCGGCATGCTCTTCCGGGAGTTTGGTCTCACCCTGGCGGCGGCGGTCACCATCTCCTCGTTTGTGGCCCTCACGCTGACGCCGATGCTCTCGACCCGGCTGCTCAAGCGGCGGGATCGCCACCCGTGGCTTTATGAGCGCACCGAGCCCTACTTCTCCTGGCTGACCAAGAGTTACCGGGAGAGCCTCGACGGCCTGCTGCGCCGCCGCTGGTTGGCCTGGCCGATCCTGGCGGTCTGTCTCGGGCTGGTGGTGTTTTTCTTCCAAACGCTGCCGTCCGAGCTTGCCCCGATGGAGGACCGCAGCACCGTCCGGGTGAACAGCCGCGGTCCCGAGGGGGCCACCTTTGCTTTTATGGATGCCTACATGGATGACCAGATCGCGCTGGCGCGCAAGGTCGTGCCCGAGGCCCACACCGTGATCACGGTTACCTCACCGGGCTTCGGTGCCTCGAGCTCGGTCAACAACGGCTATATGCGGCTGCGGCTGGTGCCACCCGACGAGCGGCAGCGGACGCAAATGGAGATTGCCAACGCTCTCCAGTCGAACCTCGAGCGGCTCCAGGGGGCACGGACCTTTGTCACCCAAGATCCCACTATCGCCGTGGGGCGCCGGCGAGGGTTGCCGGTGCAGTTCGTGCTGGAGGCACCAAATCTGGAGCGGCTAAAAGAGGTGCTGCCGGTCTTCATGGAGCGAGCGGCGGCCGACCCGGTCTTCTCCGTGACCGACCTGAATCTGGAGTTTGACAAGCCGGAGTTGCGAGTGGAGATCGATCGCACCCGGGCGCGGGATCTGGGCGTGTCGGCACTCGACATCGCCGAGACCCTGCAGCTGTCACTGAGCGAGCAACGCGTCGGCTACTTCGTTGTGGACGGCAAGCAGTTCGAAGTCATCGCCCAGGTGACACCGGAGAGCCGCAACGAGTCCTTCGATGTCCGCAACCTCTACGTGCCGGGGCTGAGAAGGGAACCGGTCCTGCTCGACAAGGTGGTGCGGGTCTACGAGGAGAGCAGTCCACCCCAGCTCTACCGTTTCAACCGCTATGTCTCGGCCACGGTTTCGGCGGGTCTGGAAGCGGGCTACACCATTGCCGACGGTATCGAGGCCATGGAACGGATCGCTGATGAGATCCTGGATGAGAGCTTTGCCACCGACCTGGCCGGCCAGTCGCGCGACTATGCAGAGAGCTCGAGCAGCCTGGCCTTCGTGTTTGTTCTCGCCCTGGTGCTGATCTACCTGGTGCTGGCGGCTCAGTTCGAGAGCTTTCGCGATCCTTTCACCATCATGCTCACCGTGCCTCTGGCCCTGGCCGGGGCTCTCTTCGCCCTCTGGTACTTTGGTCAGACCCTCAACATCTTCAGCCAGATCGGCATGATCATGCTGATCGGTCTGGTCACCAAGAACGGCATTTTGATCGTTGAGTTCTCCAATCAGAGGCGGGATGCCGGTCTGAGCGTCGAGGAGGCGATCCGCGAAGGGGCTGCAGCCCGCTTCCGCCCGGTGCTGATGACCAGCATCTCCACTATCCTGGGCACACTGCCGATTGCCCTGGCCTTGGGTGCCGGTGCCGAAAGCCGGATGCCCATGGGGATCGCGGTCATCGGCGGCCTGCTGGTCGGCACCTTCCTCACCCTATTTGTCGTTCCAGCCACCTATACCTACCTGGCGGGCACAATCGCACGTGGGGAGGTGGCCAGCGAGCCGGCGAAAGAGATCCTCGGCGATCGCGCGGCCTGAGCCTGGGGCTTGCCAGGCGGGTCGGGCTACCCTTCAGTCCCGGCTGATAAAGAGGCGCAGGACATACCAGAACATCAGGGCAATGGAGGCGAAGAGTTCGAGCGCCGCTCC
>SBFI01000201.1 GCA_006227875.1 Acidobacteriota bacterium | reverse complement strand
ACGAGCTGTCGGCCACGGTTCAGCTATCGGGTACCGGTCGGTTGGACCTCCATCCGCCCCGGTCGGCTTTCGAAGCCCGTGATTGTAGCCGACACGCCGCCCGTTGAGAACCGCTGGTATAGTGAGTAGACAACCAGTTTGAGGACCACACCGAGGTGTATTGCTGTGACTACCGTTTCCTTCGGATAGAAGAGCGGTTGAAGGGGCAGTGCCATGTTCATGCGTTTTGTCAGGGTCGAGGTCAAGCCAGAGAAGACCCCCGAGTTTCGACAGTTCTACAACGATCGGATTCTGCAGGCTTTGAAGGAGACCGACGGCTGTCTATTCGCCACTCTCGTCCAGCAAACCGTGCGTCCGGACGATTTCATCTCGCTCACGCTGTGGGATTCGCCCGGGGCCGCCGAGGCCTACGAGCAGAGTGGTCTGTTCCAGAAATTGACCGACGAAGCGAGTCCCTATTTGAGCGGTACGGTCGAGTGGAAGGTGAGGCTCTCCGAGGAGCTGACCTACGAATATGAGGAGGGTGCGAAAGGTCCGCTGGTCGAGGCTTTTCGTGTCAGATCCGGCGATAGGAAATCACTGCCCGAGAAGGACCCGACACCACGGCTCTATGTTCGCCTGGTAACGGCGCAGGTCAAGCAGGGAAAGACCCAGGAGCTGGAAGAGCGCTATCGGGAGGAGATTCTCCCCACTCTGCAAGCGGTCGCGGGCTTTCGCGGCGGCTTTCTGGTACAGGGATTCCAGAATCCGAGTGACTGGGTGTCGATCACCGTCTGGGATCGCGAGGAGGACGCCATCCGCTACGAGCTCAGCGGCACCTTCGAGGAGCTCGCCGGCAAGGTGAGCGATCTCCTGTCGAGCACACATCAATGGCGGATGTCTCTGGCCTCCGGCGCGACCGCGGACAAGGCGGCCAGCGATGACCTCACCGTCACCGGCTACCACGTGGTGGCGGGCAAGAAGATGTAGACGAAGCGACCCAGCGAGCGGTCCATGAAGCGACGTCGAGCGCCACGCAGAGCCATTTGGAGCCGACCGGCAGAATGTGCCAGAGGCCTTCTCGTCCTCGTTGTCGGCGGGCTCTCCGGTATCTCGGCACCCGCCGCCACGGCTTCTCCCCTTTCGGACTCTCAGCTCGAACATTGTCTCCGGAAGGGGAAGATCGTCGACAACCGACTGATCGGTACGGGGGTCACCCGACCCAAACGACTCGAGCTCGAGTGCAACGGGACAATTGTCGCAGCCGCGTTCAAGACGTACGATGAAGAACGACCGGGGCTCACCCGCTTCGAAGATGCCGCCCCGGAGCTCCAGTTCACCGACAGCTATCGCTACGAGGTCGCGGCCTACTCGATCGACCGTTACCTCGGTCTGAACATGGTCCCGGTGGTGGTGAAGCGGCAGGTTGGTAGGGATCTGGGGGCCACCATCGCCTGGGTCGAAGATGCCATCTCACCCGAAGAGCTCAGGCAGAGGCCCCTCACCGACGCCCAGCGCTCCCGCCTCAAGTTTCAGGAAGGGCTGATGGTCCTGTTCGACAGCTTGATAAAGAACGTCGACCGAAATCAGGGAAATATGAAGATCACCCCGGATGATTTGAGGCTCCATCTGATCGACCACTCACGCTCCTTTCGTCGGGACGAGCGGCTGTCGGCAAAGCTGGTCAACCAGCGGATAGCGATTCCCGAGGGTGTGTACGAGCGATTGCGCCGGCTGAGCCGGATGGAGGACAAGGAGCTCCGTAATCTCACCCAGAAGTCCATCTCCCGCGCCCGGTCTCGGGCCGTGATCAGCCGCGCGGCGCTGATCGTTGCCAAGATCGACGAGCAACGAGCAGCTTACGGAGACGACGTTGTCTTTCGACCGCTGCCGCCTCTAGAGTCGGATAGCCCCTGAAAACCGGGATTGGCTGGCGGTTAGTAGTCCTCGACCACGTCCTCGACCACATCCAGCTCGATACCGGCTTGCGCAAAAATCTCGCGGCTGTCCTGCGCGGCGTGGTACCTCCGCTTGGCCACCACACGCGTGATCCCGACACTGGCAATCAGCGTGGCACACACCCGGCAGGGTTCCATCGTGCAGTAGAGGGTCGTGCCCTGCAACGGCAAGCCGTAACGGGCCGCCTGGCAGATCGCGTTCTGCTCTGCATGAATCGTTCGGACACAGTGCTCGCGAGCCGTGCCGTCATCGTCCACCAGGCGTTTCATCATGTGGCCAACCTCGTCGCAATGGGCCATCCCCGGGGGCGATCCGACATAGCCGGTGCAGATGATGCGCTTGTCGCGCACCACCACACAACCGCTCCGGCCCCGGTCGCAAGTCGCACGACTGGCAACCTCGTCGACCAAACCGACGAAGTACTCGTCCCAGCTCGGTCGGTCGCTCATGGTGTCACCAGTCGAGCACCGATACCGGGCTCATCGGTTGTTCGCATCAATCCATCCTCCAACACGAAACCACCCTCGGCCGGATCGCGAGCCAGATCGAGACTCCCATCGAGATCCAGATAGCGCGTCGCCGGCGAAGCGAGCGCCATGTGGAGAGCGGCGCTGATCGAAATCAGGGATTCGTCCATACATCCCCACATGAGTTGTGTTCCTGACTCGGCCAGGGTCGCGATCCGCTGCGCCGGCATGAGTCCACCGCACTTCATGAGCTTGATATTGAAGATGCCGCAGGCGGGTGGTGGGGCCAGTAAACGCAGCGCGTCCGTCTCGTTCAACAGGCTCTCGTCCGCCGCCAATCGCGAGCGCAGCTCCGGCGGGAGATCGCGCATCGCCTGCTCCTCTCCGGCCGGCAGCGGCTGTTCGACAAACTCGATGTCGAGCCCCTCGGTGTCGAGGGCGAATCTTTTCAGATCCTGGGTGCTGTAACCCTGGTTGGGGTCCACACGCAGGGCGACTTCGGTGCCCACCGCTTCGCGCAGCCGGGCCAGCCGCTCCACATCTTCCTCGAGCGAATGCCCGAGCTTGACCTTGAGGACCCGAAAACCCCGACCCAGATACTCCTCCGCCTCTTCCAGTGCCTCGTTGGTCGACATGATACCGATGGTGATCGAGGTGGGCAGGGCCTCGTGGGCCCGACCCAGCATCTCCACCAGGGGAACCTCGAGCTCCCGGGCGAGCAGATCGTGGAGAGCCATGTCGACCGCCGCGCGGGCCGCCGGGGCCGAGACCATCTGCTCGCCCAGCTCACGGCAAAGCGTCGGTAGATGCCGGACATCGCGTCCCAGCAGCCAGCCCAGCCGCTGCTCTGCCAGCGCCTCCCGGCAGGACTCTTCGGTCTCGCCGGTGACCTGCGGCTCGGGTGAGGCGGCACCGAGACCGACCTGTCCGCCTTCGGAGCGCAGCTCGACAATGCCGATGCGCACCCGGTCGACCGAGCGGAAGGCAATGGTATAGGGCCGGCTCAGCTCGATCTCCTCGAACCGGGCCGCTAGCGATGAGATTTTCAAGATCCCTCCTCGTTGATGAACTCTCGCACCACAGGGACCAATTCTCCCACGCCCTCGTCCAGGGGTCGGACGACCGGCAGTCCCAGTTGTGCCCGCAGCCGCTGCTGGTGCGCTTCCAGCTCCGCCGGGCCGATGCCATCGGCGTGCAGCGCCACCGCCAGAGTCCGGGAGCCGTAGAGCGAGATCAGCCGGATCTCTTCCTCGACGGACGGGATCTCCAGACCCAGCTCCTCGTAGCCTTCGAAGTGGACTCTCGCCGGGGCGTGCTGGAGAATCACCCCGCGTGCCGCTGCCGACACCAGCAGCTCCGCCCCACATGGGCCGCTTGGGTTGCGCAGCGAAGACTGGCCTTCGATCAGCATGACCTCGGGCTGAGCCTCCCGATCACAGGTCACGATCGCGTGCTCGAGCTCACCGCTGACATAGTCGTTGACCACCGCGTCGAGTACGAAGCCGTAGCGGGCTCCCTGCATCCAGCCGGTTTGACCGGTATAGATCATCTCGGCCCGCAGACCGGCCTCGGACAGAGCTTCGACCAGCAGACGGGTCGTGGTGCGTTTGCCGATGGCGCAATCCATCCCCAGGACCGCGATTCTGGGTGCGTTGACCGACAGGATCTCCCCACTCCAGAAGTGAAGCTCGCTCTTGGGCTTGGGCCGTCTGAGATCGATCAGCTCGACGCCGCGACGAGCCGCCTCGGCGGCGATGTCCGGATCGTCGGCGGCGAAGTCGTGGAGGCCATTCACCACCGCCAGCCCCGCTTCGACCGCCTCGAGCATCAGCTGACGGAGCTCGGGTGTAAAGCGCCCGCCGTGGGTGGCGACACCGACAACGCAATACTCGGGCCGAGTCGGCGCCACGGCGAGCGCATCTTCGATGGTGGACACCACCGGGATCCCCCGCCAACGGCCGTCGAGCAGCTCGCCCGCATCCTCACCAGCCGCCTCGGGATCAACAACTACCAGTACCTTGAAGCGGTCGCTGCCACGCACGAGCCCATGCGCCACCTTGCCGTAGGTTTGGCGGTAGACACCGTGCGACAGCACGATGGCGTCGGACGGTGTGGATCGGTTGCTCATGAGGACAACTCCACCGGAACCTCGGCCGGGGGTGACGCCAGTATGGTCAACACGCAGTGCAGGATCCGCCGCCACCA
>SBFI01000352.1 GCA_006227875.1 Acidobacteriota bacterium | reverse complement strand
TCGAGGCGAGCCTCGAGCTCCGATCGCTCCAGACGGTGGCGAAATCTGTTGCCTACCCCCGGGTAGATGACCCGGATCTTTCTGCCGTCGACGTCGAAGTAGTCCATGAGATCGGTCTTGGTGTTCTGCGAATCGGCGATGATGCGGTCGCCGCGGGTCAGACTGCGACGAATCATCCGTTGGGCGTAGAAGAACGCCAGGGAGCTGGGAAGAAATTCCGGGTAGAGCAGGTGGATGATGTCGTGGATCGTGACCACCGCGCGGCAGGGCACCATGGCCGGCAAGACATAGTGCGTCGAGTGGTAGAGGTCGAGATCGAGACGAAAGAGGCGCCAGGAGAGGGCGGCCAGCTCACGGGCCGAGTAGACGGGGGAGCGCTCGACGACGGTGCGAAAGTTGTCGGGCAGGTCGAGCAGCTCGTCCTCGTGCTTCTGGCCCACAAAGAGGGTATAGAGATTCTCCTGATCGATCTCGCTGAGGGCATAGACCAGATTTCGGATGTAGGTACCAATACCGAAATCCGAGAGCTTTCGGGCGTCGAGACCTATGTTGTAGGGCAATCACTTCCTCCCGTGCGGCGCGAACATTCTAACCGAGGGCTTCGAACAGTACCTCCTCCATCTCGCGCGCGGACACCTCCCAGTCGAACCGTTGCGAGCGCTCCCGAGCCTTGTTGCCGAGATCACGAGCCAGAGTCGGTTCCTGGAGCAGCCGGCGGATCGCCGACGCCAGGTCACCCGCGGAGTCCGGATCGACCTGGAGCCCCGCCTCACCAACGACCTCGGGGAGGCTCGAGCGGTCGGAGACGATGACCGGCAGCGCGCAGGCCATGGCCTCGGCCGGTGGCAGACCAAAGCCCTCGTAAAGTGACGGGTAGACGAAGATACTGGCCGCCTGGACGACCTCTACCTGGCGCTCACGCGGCAGCCGTCCCAGGTAGTGGAGGCCCCGAGGGGCCAGCCGCTCGATGCGGTCGAGGAGACGGCGGCTGTGCCAGCCATAGGGACCAACCAGGACGAGGGGAGGGGTGTCGGGGTTGCTGGCGCGCAGGTCCTCCCATGCATCGAGGAGCAGGTCGAGGTTCTTGCGAGGCTCGAGGGTGCCGGCATAGAGCAGATACCCCTCCGGACAGCCCAGCTCGAGGCGGGTGCGCTCGATGTCGGCCGGCGGCGCGGGGTGGAACTCCGGGTCGATCCCGGGATGAACGACCCGCAGCTTCTCGCCACTGGCGGGGAAGTGGGTGCCCAGATCGCGGGCGGTCGCTTCCGAGTCGACCGCGATGCGCCGCGCCTGCTCGAGCGTCGAGCGCAGAAAAGGAAGAACGCTGAGGCGTACCTTCAAACGGTGGGCCTGGGGAAAGAGCAGGGGAGTCAGGTCGTGGATGGTGACCACCGCCGGCAGCGGCATCCTCGCCGGCAGCGTCATCAGCGGCGACCAGAAGAGATCGACGTCCCCCCGACGCAGACGGCGTGGCAGCCGGAGTTGCTGCCAGAGGACACCGTACGGGGCCGGGTGATGCTCGAGTGCGATGCCGGCAGCGGCCAGCTCGCTGTCGGCGACCGTCGGGCGGTGAGCGACACCGAGGTAGCGGGCTCTGCCACGGGCGGCCAGTCGGCCGAGCAGGGCCAGGGTCATGAATCCGACCCCCGAGGGGCTGCCCACCAGGGCCCGGAGATCGACACCGATGGTCGGCAGAGAGGGGGTGTTCAAATCCGCTCTCCCTCCGAGACCGGCTCCGCGAAGACCTCTCCCGGCTGGCGCTCGAGCCCCATGCCGGCGGCCTCGATCCAGACCTCGAGCGTCTGCGCGCCGGTCTGCTGCCAGCTGAAGTGCCGTCGGCGCTCTCCACCCCTTTGCACCAGGGACTTGGCCAGGGCCGGATTGGTCACCAGCTCGATCACACGCTCGGCAAGCAGATCGGGTCGGTCGGGCGGCGCGTAGAGGGCGGCATCGGCGGCCACCTCCCGCAGCACATCGATGTCGCTACAGACCAGGGGTGTGTCGGCGAACAGGGCCTCTACCGCCGGCAGGCCAAAGCCCTCGTAAAGAGAAGGCAAGACCACCAGTGCCGCTTCTCGGTAGAGGGTCGCCAGCTCGCCCTCGGTCACATAACCGAGGTGGTGCAGCCACCCCTCGCGAACGGCCAGCCTGACCTCGCGCTGGATCTCCCGCGACTTCCAGCCGAAGCGGCCGCAGAGCACGAGCGCCGGGGGCTCCGCCAGCTGCCGACGAACGAGACGCCAGGCGCCGAGCAGGGCGACGATGTTCTTGCGCGGTTCCAGCGTGCCTACATGGAGACCATAGTTGCCGGGAGCTCCGGCAGGTGGCGCCGAGGGCTCGATGTCGGCAACCTGACCCGGCCCCAGGTGGATTGCCCGGATGCGCTCGGGTCGAGCGTAGCCGTAGGCCACCAGCTCGTCGCGGACGGCCCGGGCATCGGTGATCAGGCGCGCGGCCTCGAAGCAAGCGTGTTCCAGCTTTGCCCCGAGCTCGCTCAAGGTCTCGCTTCTCATCGTCCATGGCACCTGTCTCAGGGTCAGGTCGTGGACCGTCACCACGCGGGCACCTCCGGCCACACTGAACCGTCGCGGCAGGAAGAAATTCGGGCCGAAGAGAACGTCGTTCTTGTCCGCCGCAATCAGCAGCGGCTCCGCCTTGCGGAGTATTTTCGACATCAGCCCGGGGGGGAGCAGCAGATCGTCGGGAACCGGGAGTAGCACCCGCTCGATGGCGGGCCCTGTGGGAAGAGTCACGACCGGGTCGGGCAGGTCGGAGCTGTCGACGATCGAAGGCCCGTACAGTCGGAGTCGGACCTCATCGTTGTCGGCCAGATTCTCGAGTAGACGAAAGAGATACCAGCCGACACCGGTGAGCGGCTCCCAGAGAGATGCGATATCGACTCCGACCGTGAGGCGGCCCTCGTGACGCCTCGCGAGCTGGCTGGACAGGATTTGCCGCAGCCAGCGAAATGTCGCCACGGGATGCAGCAGACGGAGCCAGAGACTGACGATCAGGCCGGCAATCCTGTAGGTCAGCGGCCAGCTTTTCTTGAAGCGGAGAAGAGCGATCTCCCAGTCGGACTCGGTGCCGCTGAGCTCCTCGGTCTCGTCGTAGGGGGGTCTCATGGCCCTGTTCTCGGTTTCCAAGCGGATGCGCGGTCGTGGGATCCTACCCGATTGACAGGGGCGCTCCAATCCCATAGGCTCGCCGCTTGGCCCAAGCGGGCCGTCAGGGTTCGAAACATGGAGATTCGGCTCGAAAGGATCACCGACGAGCCCTTCTACTGGCAAGAGAAACTGACTATTCCGGTCGAGACCTTGAATCGGCCGGAGTTGGATGATGTGAGTGAGATCTCTTGCGAGGGACGGGTCGCGGCCATCGACGAAGGCTATCTGTTGGAGGCCCGGCTGGGCTACCAGCAGAAGCTGATTTGTGTCCGGTGTTTGACGCCTTTTGTCGATGAAGTCGAAAAAGAGGTCGAATTGCGGATTGTATCCCGGGGGCCGGAGGCAACGGCGGGTGAGCTCGAGCTGAGTGAAGAGGACCTGACGTTGCTGAACGTGGACGACGAGATACTGGAGACGACACCGATCATTCTGGAGCAGCTGCAGCTCAATATCCCGATGCGAGCATTGTGTCGCGAGGACTGCGCGGGCCTTTGCCCGGTGTGTGGGAACAACCGCAACGATCAGCCCTGTCAGTGCGAGGAACAGAAGATCGATCCACGCTGGGAGGTTCTGAAGGACTGGCAAGAGTCGTAAAGAAGTCTAGAATTGAAGAGTCCGAAAGGTAGTTGAAAGATGCCAAATCCAAAACGACGGCACTCAAAAGCCCGACGCGATCGCCGACGCTCCCACGACCGCTTGAGTCGACCGGCAGGATCCCTCTGTCCGAACTGCGGCGAGGTCAAGATCCCTCATCGAGCATGCAGTCACTGTGGTCACTACCAGGGTCGCGAAGTGATCGAGCCCAAAGAGGCCCTCTAGAGTCCGGTAGTTGGGCCTCTGCTAGAATTTCCGGGTTGCTTCCTGAGTCAGAGATTGCACTCTCTTGAGGGCTGCTGATCCCTCGCCGTCCGGTCATGTACATCGCCGTCGATGCAATGGGTGGGGATTTCGCACCCCAAGCCGTGGTCGCCGGGGCCTTCCAGGCGGCGGTCGAGGACCGGATCTCGGTTCTGCTGGTCGGTGATGCCGACCGCATCGAGCGCCGACTGAGAAAGCTGGGCGATCCCGATGGGCGGATCGAGATCATCCATGCCGAGGAGGTCGTGGGCATGGAGGAGCCGGCGATCACCCCTATCCGCAAGAAGCGCCGCTCTTCGATCCGTCTTTGTGCCGAGTTGGTGCGCGACGGCCAGGCGCAAGCCCTGGTCAGTGCCGGCAACACCGGCGCCACGATGATCTCCGCCAAGATGGTGATGGGCACGATCGAGGGCGTCGACCGGCCGGCTCTGGCAGCGGTCTTTCCGAGCCCCTCGGGTCAGACCGTGGTTCTCGACGTCGGGGCCAACGTGGTGAGCAAGCCGGCCCACCTGCGGCAGTTCGCGGTCATGGGCCACTTCTACGCCCAGGAGATTCTCGGCACGCGCTCGCCCCGGGTCGGTCTGCTTTCTATTGGTGAGGAGGAGGGAAAGGGGACCGAGCTGACCCGTGAGGTCTTCCAGGAGATGAAATCGACCGGCTTCAACTTCATCGGCAACGTCGAGGGCCGAGATGTCTTTGCCGGCAGTGTCGATGTCGTCGTCTGCGAGGGTTTTGTGGGCAACGTGATGCTCAAGAGCGCCGAGTCGCTCGCCGCCTATGTCAGTCGGCTTTTGCGTGACGAAATGCGTCGCTCCTGGAGGACTCGTTTCGGCTATCTGCTGAGTCGACAGGCCTTCAAGAGAGTTCAACAGCAGACCGACTACCGCGAGACGGGTGCGGCACCGTTGCTGGGTGTCCAGGGGGGCTGCTTTGTCGGGCACGGGCGCTCGAATCCCAAAGCCATCCGCAGCTCGATCCGGCGTGCCTTCGAGTTCTGTGAGGCGGATCTCCACAACAAGATCCAGGTGAATGTGGCGGAGCTGCACCGTCGAGAAGAGCGTCTGCTCCGCCAGCAGGGCCCCCAGGAGCTGACCGTCTCGTGAAGGCTCTGGTCATGGGAACCGGCCGGGCGGTGCCGGACAGAGTGCTCACCAACGCCGAGCTGGAAAAGATGGTCGACACCACCGACGAGTGGATCACCGAGCGCACCGGGATCAAGGAGCGGAGGATTGCAGCGCCGGACGAATCCCTCTCCGATTTTGCGCTGCCGGCGGCGGAGCGCGCGCTCGAGTCGGCCGGTATCTCGGGCTCCGAGGTGGATATGGTCATCTGTGCCACCGTATCGCCCGACATGTCCTTTCCCGCCACCTCCACTCTTATTCAGGATCGCATCGGCGCCACCGGCGCGGCGGCCTTCGATCTTTCGGCTGCCTGTACAGGGTTTGTCTACGCTCTGGGCATCGCCGCCCAGTTTCTCGAGACCGGCTGGGCCAGGACCGCGTTGGTAGTGGGCGGCGAGGTGCTGAGCAAGATCACCGACTGGACCGACCGCAACACCTGTGTGCTGTTTGGTGACGGCGCGGGGGCGGTTGTCCTCCGGGCCGCCGAGGATGACAAAAGAGGGGTGCTCGGGGTCGCCATGCACAGCGACGGGTCTCTGGGGGATCTCATCTATCTGCCCGGTGGAGGCAGCCAGCACCCGCAGTCGGAGTCGGTGCTGGACCAGAGCTTGAATTTCCTCAAGATGAAGGGCAACGAAACATTCAAGATCGCCGTGCGATCGTTAGCCGAGGTCAGCGACGAAGTCCTCAGCCGCAACAGGTTGTCTCACGGAGAGGTGGACTGGTTCATACCGCACCAGGCCAATCGCCGCATCATCGATGCCGTCGGTCAGCGTCTGGAGATCCGGGAGGGGCGTACCTACGTCAACATCGAACGCTATGGCAATACCTCTGCCGCTTCGATTCCCATTGCCCTCGACGAGCTCAACCGGGACGGCAAGATCTCACCGGGAGATGTCGTTTTGCTCTCGGCCTTTGGCTCGGGCTTGACCTGGGGTGCGGGGTTGATCCGATGGTAGATACACAAGGCGCGGTCGGTTTTGTCTTCCCCGGTCAGGGGTCGCAATACGTGGGTATGGGGCAGGAGTGGGCCGAGAGCTTTCCCACAGCCCGCCAGGCCTACGAAGAAGCCGATTCCACCCTCGGCTTAGCTCTCTCCGAGCTCTGTTGGCAGGGTCCGGAGGAGGAGCTCCAGCTCACTGCCAACACCCAGCCCGCCATCCTGGCAACATCCGTGGCCATCCAACGGGTGGTTGCCGAGCACGGCCTCGAGCCGGTGGTCGTTGCCGGGCACAGCCTGGGTGAGTATTCGGCCCTGGTGGCCGCGGGCTGCCTCTCCTTTGCCGACGCCTTGCGACTGGTGCGGCGGCGCGGAGAGCTGATGCAAGAGGCGGTGCCGGTGGGGGTCGGGGCGATGGCCGCCATCATGGGCCTCGAAGCGGAGGTGGTGGCCGCGATCGCCGCCGAGGCAAGAGAGGATCAGGTCTGTGATGTGGCCAACTACAATGCCCCCATCCAGACGGTTGTTGCCGGGCATCGGGAAGCGGTGGAGCGCGCCGTCGAGATGGCCGAAGCACGCGATGCGATGCGGGCGGTGATGCTGCCCGTGTCGGCTCCATTTCACTCGGCGTTGATGAGACCGGCCCGGGAAGGTCTCGCACCCGAGCTCGAGGCGGTCTCGTTCGCCGCTCCGCAGCCGCCGGTGGTCACCAACATCGACGCTAAGCCGGTGACGAATGGTGAGGTGGCGAGACAGGCTCTGGTGAGACAGATAGACGGACCGGTGCGCTGGGTGGAGTCGATTCGGTGGATGGTGGACGAGGGCGGTGTGGAGACCTTTCTCGAAGTTGGGCCGCGGGCCGTGCTGAGTGGCCTTATCCGGCGCATCACTCCGGGTGTCGCGGCCAAGAGCTTCTCAGAGCCCAAGGGATTGCAGAAGTTCCTCGACGGAAGTGGGGCAGGGAAATGACCGTGTTCAGCCTCGAAGGAAAGACGGCACTCGTTACCGGGGCATCTCAGGGCATCGGTGAGGCGATTGCCCGCCGGCTGGCGCTGCAGGGTGCCCGGCTGGTGCTGGCGGCGCGCACCGCCGACAAGCTCGAGGCGATGGCCGCGGAGATCGGGGATGGCGGCGGTGAGGCCCTGGCATGGCCACTCGACCTGTCTCGGACAGGTGACATCGGCGACCGTCTCAAGGAACTGCCCGAGCCGTTCAGCACCGTCGACATTCTGGTCAACAACGCCGGTATCACCGCCGACAACATCTTCATCCGCAGGGGGCAGGAGGAGTGGGACCGGGTTCTCAATACCAACCTCAGCGGTGCGTTCGCGGTCACCCGCGCTCTGGCCAGGGGGATGATGCGGCGTCGGTGGGGCCGGATCATCTCGGTCTCCTCGGTGGTCGGCATGATGGGCAACGCCGGTCAAGCCAACTATGCTGCGGCCAAGGCGGGTCTGATCGGGCTGAGCAAGTCGCTGG
>SBFI01000245.1 GCA_006227875.1 Acidobacteriota bacterium | reverse complement strand
TCCCAGGTGGTGCGGTAGAGCAGGCTGTGTCGATGCAGCCACGCGCTCGCACCCGGGCTGGGCTCCCGGCGGAGCTTGACCCGGCGCCTGCGCATGCGCTCCTTCCAGTCCGATGGCTCGGCATCGTTGAGCACGTAGCCGACAATCAGGAGATCGGGCTCGAGGCGTCGAAATCTCTTTCTCGATACCCGGTAGGCCTGGATCGTGTTCCAGCCCGGACGGCTGAAGTTCACCACCTCGAACCGTCTCTTCCGATCGAGGGTGTTCAACCGCTGCTCGAGCCGGTCGGGATAGGCGTCCTCCGGGTGGATACCGGCCCCCCAGGCAAAAGAATCCCCCACCACGACGATGCGAAAAATCCCCTCCTTCTTACCCTTGGGCCACGGACGATTTCGCCGGTCGGGCTTGCCGAGACGGGCCTTGTGCCGATCGGCAACCGCGGTGGAGCGCGGCTGATCGGTCTCCCCAGACACCACGCGCAGACCGATCTCCGCGATCACCAGACCGACGAGACAGGACAGGGCGACTGCGAGAAGTCGCAGCAGAAATCTCTTCAGAAAGGCTCCTCCCGACTACTCCTCCTTGGCATAGAGGAGAAGATTGGGAGAATTCTCCCCGATATCGCTCAATTTGTCCTGGCTGGCGCTTCCCACCACACAGCTTTCGACACCGGCGGGGTCCGGTCCGGCGCCCCGCTCGAGACAGAGCGCCGCTACACCCGCGACGTGGGGCGAGGCCATCGAGGTCCCGCTCATGGTGGTCGAGCCGCCGTTGCGCCGGGCGGAGACGATGTTGAGACCCGGTGCAAAGACGTCCAGACAGCGACCAGTGTTCGAAAAGTAGGCCCGCTTGTCGGTCTTGTCGGTGGCACCGACCGAGATGGACTGGAGTATGCGGCCAGGGGAGTAATCGCACCCGTTGGCCCCGTCGTTACCCGAAGCGATGGCATAGCTGACCCCTGCCGCGATCGAGTTGCAGATCGCCAGATCGAGGACGTCCGATGCCGAGCCGCCAAGGCTCATGTTGGCCACCGCCGGCCAGCCGTTCGCCTGCACATGGCTGGTCACCCAATCGACTCCCTCGATGACATCCGAGTCGGCGCCGCTGCCGTTCTGCAACACCCGCACCGCGTGCAGGGTGACCTCCTTGGCAATGCCGTACTGGGTCCCGCCGGCGCTGCCCGCCACATGGGTGCCGTGGCCGTGGTCGTCTCGACAACCCCAACTGTCGGGATGCGCCGAATAGCACTCGCCCATGCGACCGGTGAAATCCTCGTGCTGGTCATCGACCCCGGTATCCAGAATGTAAACGTGCATACCTGCCCCGGTTGCACCCGGCTCATAGACACCATCCAGCGGCAGATCCCGCTGATCCGACCGGTCGAGCCCCCACACGGCATCGCTATCGGGGGCCGCGAGCGGCGTCACCTGTTTGACTCCGTCCTGCTGGACAAAGGCCACCCGCGGATCACGTGCGATCTCCGCGGCTTTGTCCGAGCTCATCGAGCAGCCAAATCCCGGCAGCGAGGTGTCGAAGATCCTCATGTCCTGGACGTCGAACTCGGTGGCGAGTGCCTGCACCGCCTGCCGACGGGCTGCACCAGCCGCGGCCAGGGGCGCCGGCTTCAGCACCACGATGTACTGATTGGGAATCGGGTCATCGACCTCGATGACCCCTTCGAGCGATGTGATCGCATCGTCACAATCGAAGGGCTGTGGACCGTTGGTGGGTGGACAGCCTCCGGCCAGGATGGCCGCGGCCACGATGGGCAGAAACATCCTCATGTCTACCTCCTGTCTCAGATCCCTTAGCTGCTAGCATAATCCGATGCCGCACACCGATGCCAGTGACAAGCCACTCACCTACTCGAGCTACCTGAAGATTGACGAGCTTTTGGGGCTCCAGCAACCCCTCTCGGAGGGGCCAGAGCACGACGAAATGTTGTTTATCGTCATCCACCAGGTCTACGAGCTCTGGTTCACGGAGGTACTCCACGAGCTGCGCTGGCTGCAGGACGCACTGGAGTCGAACGACACCCCGCGGGCCCTCGGCACTTTCAAACGCATTCTCACCATTCTCAAGACCCTGGTGGCCCAGGTGGACGTGCTGGAGACCATGACCCCGGTCTCCTTCAACTCCTTCCGCGACCGCCTGGAGTCGGCCAGCGGATTCCAGTCGGCGCAGTTTCGGGAGGTGGAATTCTTGCTCGGGCACAAGGACACCCGGATGGTGCGGCACCATCCGGCCGATAGCCCCGGAGGCCGGCGCCTCCAGGAGCTGATGGCCGCGACCACACTCTACGACTCGTTTCTCCGCTACCTCGCCGCCAACGATTACGCGGTTCCGAGGGATCTGTTGGAAAGGGACACCAGCCGCCCGATCGAAACCTCACCCGAGCTCCAGGAGACGCTGCTCGAGGTCTATCGCAAGGATCCCCAGGGGACCATGGTCTGTGAGCGGCTGGTCGACCTGGACGAAGGGCTCCAGGAGTGGCGCTACCGACACGTCAAGATGGTGGAGCGGACCATCGGCACCAAGCCCGGCACCGGGGGCTCGGCGGGGACCGAGTACCTCAAGTCGACCCTCTTCAAGCCCCTCTACCCCGATCTCTGGGCCATCCGCAGCTACCTGTAGAGCGCCGGTCGGAATCATCATGACGATCAATCCCGGCAGCCTCTACGCCGAGCCCAACGCCCTGGCCCCCTACTACAGCCGCTTTCG
>SBFI01000140.1 GCA_006227875.1 Acidobacteriota bacterium | reverse complement strand
CCATGTTGATGCCGTAGTTGGCGTGGGCGGTACCGCCGGCGATCCAGGAGCAGAGCGACCCCGCCTCCGAGAGCCCCTCCTGGAGGATCTGGCCGGGCTTCTCTTCCCGGTAGTAGGCGAGCTGGTCGGCATCCTCGGGGGTGTAGAGCTGGCCCTCCGGGGCGTAGATCCCCACCTGCCGGAACATCCCCTCCATGCCGAAGGTGCGCGCCTCGTCGGCGACGATGGGGACGATGTGATCCTTGATCTGCTTGTCCCGGGTCAGCGCCATCAACAGCCGCACAAAGGCCATCGTGGTCGAGACCTCACGTCCACCGCTGCCCTCGAGCACTGCCTCGAATGTCTCGAGCTCCGGCACCACGAGCGGCGGCGCCTCGGTGGTGCGCGCCGGCAGATAGCCACCCAAAGCCTGTCGCCGCTCGTGCAGATAGCGCGAGACCGCGCTGTCGGCTTCCGGCTTGTAGAAAGGGAGCTCGTCGATCTCGTCCTCGGCGACGGGGATGTTGAAGCGGTCGCGGAACTGGTGGAGCGCCTCTTCACCCATCTTCTTCTGCTGATGGGTGATGTTCTGGCCTTCGCCCGCCTCCCCCATGCCGTACCCCTTGACCGTCTTGGCCAGGATGACGGTGGGCTGACCGGTGTGCTTGACCGCCGCGGCGTAGGCGGCGTAGACCTTCTGCGGATCGTGACCGCCGCGCTTGAGCCGCCACAGATCCTCGTCCGACATGTCGGCCACCATCTCTTCCAGCTCGGGGTACTTGCCAAAGAAGTGGCGGCGCACAAAGGCACCGTCGCTGGCGGCGTAGGCCTGGTAGTCGCCGTCCACCGCCTCCTCCATCCGGCGGCGGAGCAGGCCCTTGGTGTCCCGGGCCAGCAGCCGATCCCAGTTGGAGCCCCAGATTACCTTGATGACGTTCCAGCCGGCACCGCGGAAGACCGCCTCGAGCTCCTGGATGATCTTGCCGTTGCCCCGCACCGGCCCATCGAGGCGCTGGAGATTGCAGTTGATGACAAAGATGAGGTTGTCGAGCTTCTCGCGCGAGCCGAGCGAGATGGCTCCCAAAGATTCGGGCTCGTCCATCTCGCCGTCACCCAGGAAGGCCCAGACCTTGCGATCGTCGGTGGCGATGAGCCCCCGGTTCTGCAGGTACTTCATGAACCGCGCCTGGTAGATGGCCATGATCGAGGTCAGCCCCATCGACACCGTCGGGAACTGCCAGAAGTCGGGCATCAGCCAGGGGTGGGGATAAGAAGAGATGCCCTTCTTGTCCACCTCCTGGCGGAAGAGCGAGAGCTGCTCTTCGGTGAGCCGGCCCTCGACGAAGGCGCGGGCATAGATCCCCGGTGAGCTGTGGCCCTGGATCATCACCAGATCGCCGCCGCGCTCTTCGGTCGGGGCGTGGAAGAAGTGATTGAAACCGACCTCGAGCAGGTTGGCCGCCGACTGATAGGTGGCGATGTGCCCGCCCAGGTTCTTGCCATCGCGGTTGGCTTTGACCACCATCGCCAGGGCGTTCCAGCGGATGATCGACTTGATGCGGCGCTCGAGCGCCGGGTCGCCGGGCCGCTGCTCCTCCTGATGCGCCGGGATGGTGTTGATATAGGCGGTGGTGGCGTTGTAGGGGAGATAGGCCCCAGAGCGCCGCGCCTTGTCGACCAGCGACTCGATCAGAAAGTGCGCCCGCTCGGGACCGTCGCGCTCGACCACCTCCTCGAGCGCGTCCTTCCACTCCTGGGTCTCCTGCGGGTCGATGTCGCGTTCGTGTCGGCTCTCTTCGACGTCCGTCTTCATCCGGCTCAGACCTCGCTTCCCTTCAGATGCGGTCCGCCTGCACCCGGTATTCGCAGCACTCCCTCCTGTCAACCGCGAAACGTCCGCGTATTGTATGCCACGGGAGGTGGGGGCGTTTTGGCTTAGGGGCGGGGTTTGTCCCCGTCCAGGGAGGGCACAAGGCCCTCCCCTACGTGGCCGACGTCGACCACCTCAGGAGTTGGGAACGGAGGCCACCGGAATCTCGCGCAGCCGGATGTTCGACGTTCCCTCGTCACCCACATCTACCCAGGCGAGGTACAGAAGATCTCCGTTGCGGACCAGGCGCGGAAACCCCGCGGCACGGCTGGCGGCGGTTCGGGCGACCGTTACCGGCGGCCCGCTGGTGCCGTCGGCGGCGATTCGGCGCAGCCGAACCTCGCCCATCTCGGCGCCGAACGCCAGCCAGGAGACCACTGCCTCCCGGCCGTCCAAAACGATATCCACCCTGCCCAGAGGGCCCCCGCCGTCGATCAGCACCGGCCGGCCAAAACTCAAACCGGCGTCGTGTGAGAAGGCCACCTGGACTTTGGGCTCGGCATTCGCGGCAGTGAACCAGGCTACCGCCACGACGTCGCCAGCGGCAGCGATCTCCGGACCATTGACCGGGCAACCGTCGATCTGCCAACCGTCTTGGTGGATAACTCGAGGCCGGCCCCACCCGCCGTCGGCCCGAAGCACGATCGAGATGTCCCGGGTCTCGCTTTCGGAGCGGTCGCGAGAAACCACCACCGGTCCGGCGGATGTCATCGCCGAACCGGTCGAGCAACATTCGCAGACTCGCTCGTCGAGAACCTCATCGGCTCCGACCCGGGAGCCGATCAACGCCGTTCGCAGCGACATCGGGCCGCCCTCGGCCATCCCGCGACCGTCGAGCCAGAAGGCCCGCACCCCGTCACCATCGGCAATATAGCTGACAAACCCGTGCTCGGTCGGAGTGTCATCGTCGTTGAGCCGGCCAAGTGGTGTCCAGCTCAATCCGCCATCGGTCGAGCGAGCAAGAAAGATCGAGTAGGCGTACGTCTCCTCACTGGTCTTGGCCAGCCAGTGGGCGGTGAGACTCCCATCCGCCGCCGCCACCACCGCCGGCAGGTCGGCCCAATTGGCAAAGAAGTCGTCGCCCTCGGCGATGACCACCGGTTTTGTCCAGGTGTCGGTCAGACGAGAAAAGAGGAGACGGTGGGTGTCAACACCTTCTCCTCCGTCGTACCTCTCCAGCCATGTGTGCACCACCTGGCTGCCGGCGATGGCGAGGTTGGGAGCCAGGGACCGGTCGCTCGCCGGTGGATCGAGCCGCCTCCACTCAAAGGTGGTGGCTTCGCGCGAAGTCTCGTCTGCCGGCGGAACTGGGGCTGGACCGGAACAGGCCGGCCCCAAGGCCGCACAGACGACAGCCGCGACAAATTGATTGCGGTAGACGGTTGGACGGCCGGCACGGAGGCCGGCCGCTTCGTTTTCGGAGCGCATTAGCGGCGGGTGGAGTGAGACTCCGGACCCCTATCCACCCGGCGGCGCAACGACGCCACAGGCGATGCGGCCGCCGGCCGCACCGGTGGGTTGCGACTCTAGGTCGTCCTCGCCTTCGTGCAGGATGATCGCCCGGCCAACGACCGTGTTGGGCCCGGCGGCGACGGTGATCATGTCGGAGGTCAGCTCGACATGACCGGTGCCGTCTTCTCCCACCTCGATATTGCCGAAGTCACCGGCGTGGCGCACCCGGTCGTCCGGACCCCCGTGGGGAGCGTCGGTGGGATTGAAGTGACCGCCGGTGGAGGTGAAATCCTCGGCACTGCAGTCGCCCAGTTCGTGCAGATGAAAACCGTGCTTGCCAGGAGTGACCCCCTCGACATGGGCGGCGATGGTCACCGTGTCACCGACCTGGGTGAAGGTCACGGACCCGGTGAGGGTGAGATCACCGCGTGGCTGGAGTACCGCCACGGCGGTCATGGGCTCCGGCGCAGCTGCCTCCTCTACCACCGGGGCGGGAGCGGGCGCTTCTTCCTTCTTGGCGCAACCGACTACCAGCAACGGCACACCAACGACGGACAAGATCAGGGCCTTCTTCCAGTCGAACATGAGTTGTCCTCCTTCGGATCGACAGTCCAGCTGGCAAACGAGTTGGCTGTCCCCTTCATCCTAGCAGGCTCCGATCCGCACCGAGCGAGTGGCCATGTTGGCGGGAAGGCAAGGCGGCAGGCTAAACTACGCGCCGACCGCGCCGCATCTTCTTCTTGCCCACGAGCCAACCAATCTGCGGAGATATCGATGCCCCGTCGACTAAGCGCTCTCATTGCCGGCCTTCTTCTGAGTCAATTCGCCGTTGCCGCCGATCTGCCTACACCCGAGAGCTTTCTCGGCCATCCGGTGGGCGCCGATCGCCAGCTCGCCCCCTACCCCAAAGTACTCGAATACCTGCGCCTGGTAGAGGACGCCTCCGATCGGGTCTCGATCGAAGAGATCGGTCGCTCGACCCTCGACAACGAAATGGTCGTCGTTGTTCTGACTTCGGCTAGCAATCAGCAGAATCTGGATCGCTACCGCGAGATCGCCCGGCAGCTGGCCAATCCCGACGAGTTGAGCGCCGAAGAGGCCGGCCTCCTGGTCGACGAGGGCAAGGCCATAGCCCTGGTGACCTGCTCCATCCATTCCACCGAGGTGGGCTCGACCCAGATGTCGATGGAGTTTGTCCACGACTTCGCCACCACCGAAGATCCCGACAAGCTGGAATGGATGGAGGAGGTGATCCTGCTGCTGATGCCGTCGCTCAATCCCGACGGCCAGGTCATGATCGTCGACTGGTACAACAAATACCTGGACACCGAGTACGAGGGCGGCCGCATGCCCTGGCTCTACCACCACTATGTGGGCCACGACAACAACCGCGACTTCTACATGCTCACCCAGAAGGAGACGCAGGTCGCCAACCGGGTGCTCTACCACCGCTGGTTCCCCCAGGTCTTTCTCGACGAGCACCAGATGGGCTCGACCGGCGCCCGTATGTTCGTGCCGCCACAGACTGACCCGCTGGCGCTCGAGATCCCCTCGTTGATCTTCCGGCAGGCCGATCTGCTGGGAACCAATATGAGTTATCGCCTGGAGGAGGACGGCCGGCAGGGCGTCGGTCACAACATGATCTTCGACAGCTACTGGCCGGGCGGCACCCGTAACACCGCCTGGTGGAAAAACGTCACCGGGCTGCTAACCGAGGTCGCCAGCGCACGGCTCGCCACACCCATCTACATCGATCCCGGGGAGCTGCGGGGTGGAGGCAAGGGGCTGCCCGAGTACAAGCGCCGCGCCAACTTCCCCTCGCCGTGGGAGGGTGGCTGGTGGCGGCTGCGCGACATCGTCGACTACGAGCTGGTCGCCACCTGGGCGCTGACCGAGACCATGGCCCACTACCGCGAGGAGTTTCTCTCCAACTTCTACGACATGGGTCGGGAGTCCGTCGACGCCGGCCGCAGCGAAGCCCCCTACGCCTGGATCCTGCCCCCCGACCAGCACGACCCGGTAGCGGCCGGTCTGCTGGTGGAGCTGTTGCTCGAGCACGGTATCCGGGTCTACCAGAGCAACCAGCCGCTGCGCGTCGGTCACGCTACCTATCCGACGGGCACCCAGGTCATCCCGGCGGACCAGCCCTACCGTCCTTTTCTGCTGACCATGCTCCGACCCCAGCGCTACCCCGAGATCCTGCCCCATGTCGGTGGTCCCATCCTCGAGCCCTACGACGTCACCGCCTGGTCGCTACCGCTGCTCATGGGGGTGGAGATGGTCGAGGCCGACACGATCCCTGTCGGTCTGACCAGTCCGATCGACTCCCCGGCCTGGCCGAGCACCGAGGTCACAGATGGGCCGGGTGGCTGGGTGCTGCCGCACAGCGCCGATTCGGTCTTCACCGCCATGAACCGGCTGTTGGCGGCCGGCAACAAGGTCTTCTGGCTCGCCGGGGAGACCGCCGATCGAGAGCCGGGGGATGTCTATCTGCCGCCGGGTGAGATCTCCCGCGACGAGCTCGAACGTCTGGCCACCGAGCTCCACCTCCCGGTCGAGAGCCTCGCCAGCGAGCCCGTCGGCCCCGCCTACCAAGTGGCGCCGACCCGGGTCGGGCTGTTCAAGCCCTGGGTGGCCAGCATGGACGAAGGGTGGACGCGGTGGCTTTTGGAGCGCTACGAGATCCCGTTCATCAATCTGAACAACGAGGACATCAAGGAGAACTCGTTCTCGGGCCAGGTGGATGTGCTGCTCTTCCCCGCCGTCTCCAAGACGGTCATCGAGAAGGGCGAGCCCGATCCCGAGCGGCGCCGTTGGTGGACACCGCTGCCGCCCGAGTACTCCGGTGGCATCGAGCCCGAGGGTGGCGAGCACATCAAGACCTGGGTGGAGAACGGCGGTACCGTCGTTGCCCTCGACTCCTCGACCGCCTACTTCATCGAGCTCTTCGATCTGCCGGTCACCGATGTTCTGGAAGAGGTCGATGGCAAGACGTTCTCGGCACCGGGCTCGCTGCTCCAGCTCGAGATCGATACCACCAACCCGATCGCCTACGGCATGCGTCCGGTCGAGGCCGGTTATTTCGCCAACTCCCCCGCCTTCCGCACCAAGGTTCCCGATCCCCGTTTCGACCGGCGGGTGGTGGCCCGCTACCCCGACCACCGGGACGACATCCCGATAAGCGGCTATATCAAGGGGGCCGATCTGCTGACCAGGAGGGCGGCGGTCGTCGAACTAGAGGTCGGCGAGGGGCGGGTGGTGCTCATCGGCTTTCGCGCCCAACACCGGGCCCAGCCACACCGCACCTTCAAGCTGCTCTTCAACGCCCTCTATCTGCCGGGGCTCGCGGAGACGACCCTCGGCGAGGACAACTCCTAGTCGAGGTAGCCCAGAGTGCGCAGGGTCTCGCGCGCCTCCTCCGACAGCGCCTGGCTGCCCGCCGCGGCCACCGGCGACCAGCGAAGCTGGTGAAGGCGTCCAGCCATCCAGCGGGTGAGCTCGGCGTCGCTCCGCGACAGATCCCTTTCGGCGCCCGGGTCGGCCCCGAGATCGTAGAGCTCGACGCGGTGTACGGGTGTCCCCCGGATCTGAAAGGACAGGCAGCGGGGATCGTCGCTCAGCCCGAGGCTCGCCGGCGACTCACATTCGTCGGTGGCGAGCTCCACCCGGTGGACGCCACGGTCGCGGGGCAGCTCGACATCGAATTCGCGCCATTCGGTCCCGGCCATCAGCCGGCCCGTCTCCAGCCCATCGACCGTCACCTGGATCGCGCGTGGCTGGTGAAAGCTCTGCATCTCGACCCGCACCCGGGGAGCCGGAGCATCGAAGGTGACCGTGCGACTGATCCAGGTGCCCCCTGGCTCCGAGTTGGGCGAGGAAGCAAGCAGCTGGTGGAGCCCATCCCCTTCGGCGCTGACCAACGTGCGCACCGTCTCGAGATCACGAACCTCGGCGTAGACCGCGCGTGGCGGTTGCTCGTCCGCCCCCTCCAGCAGCGGCCTCAAGCTGGCGCCGGCCAGTTTTTCGGGCGAGGGGATAGCTGCAAGATCGAAGAGAGTCGGTGCCAGGTCGACACTCGACACCGGGCCCGGGATTCGGAGACCGCCCTCGAGCTGTGGATGGATGATCACCAGCGGCACCCGCAGGGACTCGGGATAGAGCTGGGTGTGGCCGAGCCGCCCGTGGTCGGCAAGCTCCTCGCCGTGGTCGGCGGTGATGATGATCGATGATCGTCGTCTCGTCGACGAGCCCCAAGGCTTCGAGCTCGGCAAAGAAACCCGCCAGTACCTCGTCGGTGTAGCGGATCGAGGCGTCGTAGAGGGCTCGATAGAAGGCAAGGGTCTCCGCCGTCAGCTCGACCTCACCGGCATTGAAGGCGCGCAGGGTCGGCCCGGTTGGAGGAGGTCCCGGCGGCGGCTCGCCCGGCCAGAGCTCGGAGCGCCAGGGCTCGGGGGGATCGTAGGGGTCGTGGGGCGAATAGGTGTGGAGAAAGAGGAAGAACCGGTCCTCCTCGGCCAGCCCCCTCAGAAAGTCCAGACCCCGCTCGAAGGTGCGCTCGATGTCGGCCTCGGCGTCGTGGGCCGTGTCGGTGAACTCCTCGAAACCGCGTGCAAAGCCGTAGCCACCGGCCATGAACCCTCCCTCGGTGTGGCCGGCGGTGCGGAAGCCGCTGGCGAGGAAGAGCTCGGGTAGGGTGGGGATCTCAGCGGCCAGCACCCCCGATGGCGGGTAGACCCCGTGCTGGGGCGGGTAGAGACCGGTAAAGAGCGAGAGGTTGGATACCAGCGTCCCGGGATAGGGGGCGATGGCCCAGTCGACCACGGCCGAGCGCGCCGCCAGCGAGTCGAGAAAGGGACTGGTGGGGCGGTCGTAGCCGTAGGCCCCCAGGTGATCGGCCCGTAGCGCGTCGAGCGCGATGACGATGTACCCGCGGGTGGGTTGGAGCCTGCCGCGGGCCTGGCTGCCCGCCGGCGCGTGGGCCTCGGGCCGACAGCCACCCAGCAGGAGTGATCCCAGAGCGGCGACCGCCACCCACACCACCCGTCGCGACCTCTTTGAGGGCGCTCTCATGTGCCTACTCTATGGCTTCGATCTCGTCCAGCAGATCGGCAACCACTCGGAAACCGCCCTGCCAGAATCCGGGGTCGGTGATGTCCACCCCAACCTCCGACAGGATGGTCACCGGCGGTGCCGAGCCGCCGTAGGCCAGCAGCTTCAGATAACCGGGAATGAAGGCTTCGCCCTCGTCCTTGTAGCGCTGATAGAGGGCGAGCACCAGCAGCTGACCAAAGCTGTAGGAATAGCAGTAGAAGGGGGTCTGATAGATGTGCGGCACGGTGATCCACTCGCGCTGGAACTCCGGGCCGACCTCGACGCTGTCGCCGAACTGCTCGGTGAGGGTGCCCAGGTAGATCTCGTTGAGCTCCTCGGGGGACTTGCCGGCGCGGATAGCGTCGTGGGCGGCGAGCTCGAAACGGACAAAGTAGGCCTGACGCAGAACCGTGGCATAGATATCGTCGAGCGCACTGGCCAGAAGCTCACGCCGCGCCAGGGGATCCGACTCCTCGGCCAGCAGCCGATCGGTCAGCAACATCTCGGCAAAGACCGAGGCGGTCTCGGCCAGCGGCAGAGAGGCGTGCTGGGTCAAGAGCGAATGGTCCGCGGCCAACAGGCTGTGCACCGCGTGACCCAGCTCGTGGGCCAGGGTCGCCACGTCGCGCACCCGGCCGGTGTAGTTGAGCAGCAGCCAGGGGGTCTGACTCGGAAGCACGGTGGCACAGAAGGCCCCTCCCTTCTTGCCCGGTCTGAGCTCGCTGTCGATATGGTCGTCGGCAAAGACCCGCTCGGCCATCTCCGAGACCCGCGGGTGAAAGGCCTCCAGGGTCTCGAGCACCAGACCCACGGCGTCGCCGTAGGCGATCTCCCGCTCCGAGGCCGCCAGTGGTGCGTAGATGTCGTAGCGCCGGAGACGGTTCAGCCCCAACCACGCGGCCTTTTGTCGGAAGTAGCGCTGAAATAGGCCGACATTCTCGCTGGTCACATCCAGCAGGGTGTCGACCGCTGCGTCGGGGATGTCGTTACCGATGTTGCGCACCGCGATCGGGGAGCCGAAACCCCTGAGCTCGACATTTTCGCT